>CAYFKI010000253.1:353-2253 GCA_964343525.1 uncultured Cyanobium sp. | reverse complement strand
GCCTGTAGCCAGCGGCGGCGCCAGGGGAGGGAGGGCAGGGGATGCCAGCAGCGCAGTGCTTCGATCTCCAGCAGCAGGGGCGCGCGCTCCATCGGCGGGCTTTGGCTGCCTTCCCGCGCGCGGGCCTTGGCCACCAGTCGCTGGCTCAGGGGCGCCTGGGGAGCAGTGAGCACCTGGTGGGCCGCGGCTTGCTCCACCCGCTTGCCCTGGTCGAGCACGGCGATCTGGTCGCACCAGCGACCCGCCATCGCTAGGTCGTGGCTGATCAGCAACAGGGCGCTGCCCGCTTCCTGGCAGAGGGTTTTCAATTCAGCCATCACCTGGCCCGCCACGGCCACATCCAGGCTGGTGGTGGGTTCATCGGCAATCACCAGGGCGGGTTTGAGGGCCATCGCCAGGGCGATGGCCAGGCGTTGGCGCATGCCACCGCTGAATTCATGGGGGTAGCTGCCGTAGCGCTCGGGGCTGATCCCCACCCGCTGCAGCAGCTCGGTCGCCCTGGCTTGCACCTGCTGGCGCCCCCAGCTGGGGCGGTGGGCATCAAGGGTGTCGGCCAGGTGATCGCCAATCGTGAGTAGGGGATTGAGCCGGGTCATGGGGTCCTGGAACACCAGGCCCGCCGCCTCACCCCGCAATCGCCTGAGGGCTGAGCGCTGGAGCTGGCGGGGGTCCTGGCCCACGAGCTCCAGCTGGCCCTGGCATTGGCTGCCCACGGGCAGGAGCTGAAGCACGGCCCTGGCCACCGTGCTTTTGCCGCACCCAGAAGGACCCACCAGGGCCAGGCTTTCGCCGGCGTGCAACTGAAGATCGAGGCCATCGAGGGTGGCGCGCTCCGCCCCCGGGTAGCGCACCACCAGGTTCTTCAGCGTCAGAACGGGGTTGGCGACAGGCCGGCTCATGGCCCCAGCTTGGATCCGTAGACCCGCATATCCGCTGCTTTGTGTCGGCGGATGCATACGATTGGACAACCTCGCGCAGTGGGATGCTCAGGGCGGTTCCAGATCTGGAGCCTGCGGAGCTGCAGACAGCCCCGTTGGCGCGGCGGCCGATTCAGGCCCCCGCCGATTACGGCGTGCCCCTGCCCGAGTGGTTGCAACGCTGCATTGAGCACGTTCCCCCCGGCAGTGGTGAGAGCTGTCCCACCGACGCCGAGGCCCTACTGGCTTCGGCGTTTGACTTTGCGTACCAGCTGCACGAAGGCCAGTTCCGGGCCACCGGCGAGCCCTACATCATCCATCCCATCGCCGTAGCCGATCTGCTGCGCGACATCGGGGCCAGTGCCGGCGTGATCGCCGCCGGCTTTCTCCACGATGTGGTGGAAGACACCGATGTCACCGCCGAGGACATCGAACAACATTTCGGCGCCGAGGTGCGGGCCCTGGTGGAGGGGGTGACCAAGCTCGGGGGCATCCACTTCACCAACCACACCGAGGCCCAGGCCGAGAACCTGCGGCGGATGTTCCTGGCCATGGCCAGTGACATCCGCGTGGTGCTCGTGAAGCTCGCCGATCGGCTGCACAACATGCGCACCCTGGGCGCGCTCAAGCCCGAAAAGCAGCAGCGCATTGCCCGCGAAACCCGCGAGATCTATGCCCCCCTGGCCAACCGGCTGGGCATCGGCCGGCTCAAGTGGGAGCTGGAGGATCTGGCCTTCAAGATCCTCGAACCCGAGGCCTTCCGGGATGTGCAACAGCAGGTGGCCACCAAGCGCAGTGAGCGCGAAGAGCGCCTTGGGGTCACGGTGCAGTTGCTGCGCGATCGCCTGGCGGCCGTAGGCCTCGATGGGGTGGAGGTGAGCGGACGGCCCAAGCACCTCTACGGCATCTGGGCCAAGATGCAGCGCCAGCAGAAGGCCTTCCACGAGATCTTCGACGTGGCGGCCCTGCGGATCATCTGCCCC
>CAYFKI010000253.1:0-343 GCA_964343525.1 uncultured Cyanobium sp. | reverse complement strand
GCCGAGATGCACCAGGTGGCGGAGTACGGCATTGCCGCCCACTGGAAATACAAGGAGGGCGGCTCCCCCGCCGCCGCAGGCGATACGGAGCGTTTCAACTGGCTGCGCCAGCTGGTGGATTGGCAGAAAGACGACGGCGGCCAGGACAGCAACGACTACCTCGCCTCGATCAAGGATGACCTCTTCGACGAGGAGGTGTTTGTGTTCACCCCCAATGGCGATGTGGTGGGGCTGCGCAAGGGATCAACGGCGGTCGACTTCGCCTATCGCATTCACTCGGAGGTCGGCAACCACTGCCAGGGCGTGCGCATCAACGATCGTCTCTGCCCCCTCGCCACACCGC
>CAYFKI010000252.1:0-2277 GCA_964343525.1 uncultured Cyanobium sp. | reverse complement strand
CCTGCGCCTCACCGCGGGCCCGCGAGCCGAACAGCACCACGGCCTGCACGCCCTCAACGGCACACAGCCGCTCCAGGGCCTGGCGCAGCAGCGCGGGATCAAGCCCGGGGCCGGGATCAAGCAAGGGGTCGAGCGCCCGGGGCTGCCGCCAGGGGATGGCCGGCGGGATGAACGGCTGAGCGGCGGGCAAGGCCATGGATGAACGTTAGGCGGGGCCCATGGAACCGGAAGCACCGGCAGCAGCAGCTCAGCCCCTGCGCTCACAACCAGTGCTGCGGATAAGGCATCGCCCCCGGCACCCAGCGACTGAAAGCCCAGGCCAGCAGCACCAGCAGCAGCGAGCCCACCAGCACCGGAAACAGCAGGAACCCCCAGGGCACGGCGAGGAACACCGCCAGAAAGGCCATGCCACCGGCGGGGGGATGCAGGCAGCGCAGCTGCTGGCCAACCAGGATCGTGAGCGCCACGGCGAGGGCCAGCACCAGCGGGCCCTGCCCGAGCGTGTGCTGCAGCAGCACACCCACCAGGGCACCGAGCCCATTGCCGATCAGCAGGTTGCGGGGCTGGGCCAGTGGGCTGGCGGGGTAGCCGAACAGCAGCACACAGGAGGCACCCAGCGGCGCCACGATCAGCACCTGCCCGCTCCAGAGCGACAGCAGCCCCATCAACGCCAAGGCGATCAGCGCACCCAACGCCGTGATGCCCACCTGTCGCAAGCGAAAGCTCGGCTGATAGGCCCGGCCCCGACGCCGCTGCTCACGAATCCACCGGCGCATCGACGGCCACTCCCCTGCGTCCACACGGCCTCGCCAGCGCATGGGACGCACTGTCCGCGAACAGCAGGGGCAAACCTGTAACAGTCGCTACAAGGGCAAGCCGCTTTATGGGCGAGCCGCGATGTCGCCCAGAAGCCGACTGACGATCAACGCCGAACAAACGAGTGCCTGCATCAACGCGGCAGCAAAGTCAGAATAAAAGCCCTGATTCCCACCAAAAGCAGAGAGTGTCAACGAAGGTATCGGCGCCGCCAAGTTTAATTTTTATCGAACCGAAGTACCAAAAACCCGCCAACCATCCAGCGCAAGAATTGACCTGCAGGCCCTCAACGCCCCTTGCATTCACCATCCCATTCATCAAGCCAGGTTTGATGGGTTGCCAACGGCAGATTCTGCGCTGACAATTCCCGCCCCAATGCCTACGTTGACGATCACTGCGCACCGCCAGCATGGCCGTCACCCGCCGCCAGGTTCTCTCACTCGGCGTGGCAGGGGCCTCAGCCCTCGGGCTGGCGCGCACCTCCCTGGGCGGCCCCGCTGCAGCGGCCGGAACCCCCGCCGGCAAAGCCTCGATCGTGCTGATCCATGGCGCCTGGCAGGGGGGCTGGGGCTGGAGCAAGGTGGTGCCCCTGCTCTGGGCCGCGGGCCATCCCACCACCACACCCACCCTCTCGGGCATGGGGGAACGCCGCAATGTGCCGCCAGCCGCCAGCGGCCTCAAGGTGCACGTGGACGACATCGTGGCCCACCTGGAGATGCAGGACCTCTCCAACGTGATCCTGGTGGGCCACTCCTACGGCGGCTGCGTGCTCTCGGGGGTGCTGGCACGCCAGACCGGCCGCGTGGCGCAGGCGATCTATCTCGATGCCTACGTGCCGCAGATGGGAGAGGGGATCATCAGCCTGCTCACCCCGGAGGAGCGGCAGCCGATCGAAGCCCTGGCTGCCTCGGGCGGGGCCATCCCGGTGCCACCGGAGGACACCTGGGGAGAGCGCTGGGGCCTCACCAATCCGGCCATCCGCGCCTGGGCTGCCCCACGGATGACGCCCCAACCGGCGCTCACCTTCACCGAAACCATCCCCAGCGATCCCTTCGCCCAAGCGGTGCGGCTCACCTACCTGAAATGCCGCGACAACCCCAATCCGGGGTTCTGGGCCATGAGCAAACGCATCAAGGCCGATCGGCGATTCACCTACCGCGAAATCGCCGGGCCGCACATGGTGATGGTCACCAACCCTACGGGCTTCACCCGAACGCTCCTGGCGGCCATCAATCCGCCGGCTCCGTAAACCGCGGCAGCAGCTGCACCAAATTGCAAGGGCGGGTGCTGCCATCCAGCTGAGCCGCGATCAGCCGGTCCCAGGCTGTTTCCACCGCATCCAGCGACCCCGGCAACACGAAGATCACCGTGCCGTTGGCCACCCCAGCCAGGCAGCGGCTCTGCAAGCTGCTGGTGCCGATCGTCTCGAACGAGAGCACGCGGAACAGCTCGCCAAAACCA
>CAYFKI010000251.1:0-2287 GCA_964343525.1 uncultured Cyanobium sp. | reverse complement strand
GTTACGTGCAATTGCCCAGAGAGGGAGCGCTCCAGCCGGTGGCCGATGTCCTGTTTGAAGCCAGCGACCTAACCGGCAGCGATCCCGAGTTACCGGAGGCCCAGGCGATGCTGGTGGCCCTGGTGCAGGGCCAACCCTTGTTGGTGGATGGGGTGCTCGCCCCCATCGATGAACCGCGGGCTGTCTTGCACCTCGAACGACTGCTCAGCAACTGGCTGGTGCGCACTGCAGAGCAGATCAGCAGTGAGGTGCTCGCCTGCTGTGCCGATTGGCCCGAGCTGCGGCGCTATCTGCTCACCGACGACCTCTTGGCCACCCGATCGCTCGAACGCCTGCGCAACCAGCTCAATGCGCAGCAGCGCTGGAGTAACTGGGTGGAGCGACCGGTTGCCCTCTACGAAAGCCGTCGATCGCTGTTTTGCCTCCAGGACGGCGCCATCGCGAGCACCAGCCTCACCGAACCACGGGACAACGAACTGCGCCAACTGGGCTGGGGCCAACAGCTGGTAACCCTGGCCCTCGAAACCCGCGACGCCCTGGCACCCCAACTGCACAGCCTGCTCAAGGGCCTGGGCGATCTGCTGGTGGTGCTGCTAACCCAGGTGGTGGGCCGCTCCATTGGCCTGGTGGGCCGCGGCATTCGCCAGGGCCTGGGCCGCAGCCTGAGCCGGGGGTAAGGGCCACAATGGCGCCACGCTGAACCGTTTGCCGTGCCGCTGAGCCGATCTGGCCCGATCCAAGCCCTGATGGCGGCCATGGCAGCCATGGTGTTCAGCCTGGTGCTGAACCTGGCTGGCTGGGGCGTGCAGCCGGCCCAGGCCGCCCTCACCACCAACTCCTACGACGGCAACATCTATGCCCTCTATGCCGGCAACGGCTCCCTGGTGCCTCCCCGAAGCAGCCTGGCCCAGGCCCTGGCCGATCACCGGCCAGCAGCGGTGATCTATTACCTCGATGACGACGCCGCCAGCAAGCAGTTTTCGCCGGTGGTTTCGGAGTTGCAACGGCTGTGGGGCAACAGCATCGATCTGATCCCCCTGGTTACCGATCCCCTGCAAAACCGCCCAGCCACAGGCCCCAGCGACCCTGCCACCTACTGGAGCGGGCTAATCCCCCAGGTGGTGGTGTTCAACGCTGAGGGTGAGGTGGTGCTGGATGCCACGGGTCAGGTGGATGTGGATCGGATCAACACGGCCCTGAGCAAGGCCACGGGCCTGCCCCTGCCGGAAGGCGGCACCAGTAGCACCATGGTGAGCTTCAACGAACTCAACGCCGAGGTTGTGAGCCGCTGATGGATCGGGCCCCTTCTGCCACCCGGATCGAAACCGACAGCCTCGGACCCATCGAAGTGCCCGCCGAGCACTACTGGGGCGCCCAAACCCAGCGCTCGATTCAGTTTTTTCCCTTCGGCCAAACCATGCCCCTGGCCGTGGTGCATGCTTTCGGCCACCTCAAAGCCGCCTGCGCGGAGGTCAACGCCGCCGAGGGCAAGCTCAGCCAGGAGTTGATGGCTCTGATCGTGGCGGCGGCCGAGGAGGTGGCCAGCGGCGCCCTCGACACGGAGTTCCCGCTGAAGGTTTGGCAGACCGGCTCCGGCACCCAAACCAACATGAACGTGAATGAGGTGATCGCCAACCGGGCAAGCGAAGCCGCCGGTGGCGTGTTGGGCAGCAAAAGCCCGATTCACCCCAACGACCACGTCAACCTCAGCCAATCCAGCAACGACACCTTCCCGGCCGCCCTGCACATGGCCGTTGCCATCGAGCTGGAACGGCGCCTGATCCCCGCGATCGAAGCTCTAATCCAGGCCCTTGAGGAGAAGCGTGAGGCCTTTGCCAAGGTGATCAAAATCGGCCGCACCCATCTCCAAGATGCGGTGCCCCTCACCCTGGGTCAGGAATTTGGGGGCTACGTGGCCCAGCTGCAGATGGGGCTGCAAAGCCTGCGTCTCAGCCTGCCCCAGGTGTACGAACTGGCGATCGGGGGCACGGCCGTCGGCACCGGCCTGAACGCCCCCAAGGGGTATGGCGAGGCGGTGGCAGCGCGAATCGCCGAGCGCCTGAATCTGCCCTTCACCAGCGCCCCCAACAAATTCCAGGCATTGGCGGGCCATGAACCGCTGGCGGCCGCCCATGGGGCCCTCACCGTGTTGGCCGGTTCCCTGATGAAAATCGCCAACGACGTGCGCTGGCTGGGCAGTGGGCCCCGCTGCGGCCTCGGCGAACTGGTAATCCCCGAGAACGAACCCGGTTCTTCGATCATGCCGGGCAAGGTGAATCCCACCCAG
>CAYFKI010000250.1:0-2290 GCA_964343525.1 uncultured Cyanobium sp. | reverse complement strand
CTACCAGACTGCTCTACCCCGCGTCGACTCCCAAACCATACCAGCTCCTAGTCAAAGCGGAGCTCGCCGCGCACCTCCAGCCGTAAATGGGGCGCTGGGGCCAGGAAGCTGGTGCCGAGTTCTTCCAGGGTCATCGGCGTGAGCCAATCGAGCTGTTGGAGCACGTGCAGGGCCACGGCGTGTTTGGCCCGGGCGGAGACGTCTTCCACCTTGATCGCCACGGCCAAGTGCTGAGCAAGGGCGGCGCAGAGGGCATCCCATGCCTTCGCCCACCCGGCTCAGGCATTGGATGCCCTCGGCGCCGCCCTTGCTCAGCACTTGGCCGTGGCCGCGGCGCATCAGTTCGGTGTCAAAGCGCCCCTCGCCGGCCACCAGCTCCGGATGGCTGAGCATGGCGCGGCTGAGGCGCTCGAGATCGGGTTGGGCGCCACCGCCCAGATGCGCATAGAGCAGGGCCATCTGGGCCAGTTGCAGCTGCAGGGTGGGGGCTCCGCAATCGTCGCGGGCGGCCACCAGTTCCTCGGCCGGCATCCCGAGCAATTCCGCCACCCGTTTGGCCACCTCCTGCTGCAGGGGGTGGTCGGGCTGGAGGTAGCCCTCAGTGCTCCAGCCCATGCGCCGGCAGGTGGCGAGGAAGGCGGCGTGTTTGCCCGAGCAGTTGTGCTCCAGGGGGCTGGTGCACCCTTCCGGCACCGGGCAGAGCAGTTGCTCGGTTTCCAGTTCAGAGCCCCACAGCAGGCGGAAGGCTTCCCGGGCGTGCAGGGGGGTGCCGGCGTGGGAGGCGCAGGCGATGGCCAGGCCCCGTTCGCCGCAATGGCAGGCATCGGCGGCGCCGCTGGCCACAAAGGCGGTGGCCTGGAAGGGCTTGAGCGCCGAACGCACAAAGCTCAACTGCTGGGGATCGCCCGCCCGCATCAACACCCGGCCGCGGCCATCGCACACGGCCGCATGCACCCGGTGGCGTGATTCGGTGATGCCATTGCGCAGCAGCCGCACCTCCAGGGGCGGGTTGCCGTTGCGACTGGTGCCACCGAAGTTGGTTGACAGGGTCATGGAGGGCCGAATGCCGGCTGGCCAGTGTCAGAGAGCCTGACAGAACCCCAGGCCCAGCAGCATCAGCGCCAACGCCATCGCCGCGCTCTGCCGCAGCCTGCTCAGCACGGGCCGCACCTGGTGCTGGGCCACCAACAGATCCTGTTGGCGCCAGGCCAGGGGCTTCTCCCACACCTGGCCGTCGTACCAGCCCGATTCCTCGTATTCCACCTTCTCCGACACCAGCCGCCGGTGCACGTAGCTCCAGCCCAGCCACTGGCGCACCAGCAGGAGCAACGGCAGCAGGATGGCCGCCACGGCGCCCGCGAGCACCAGCTTCAGCGGCTGGTGGCGCAGCACCCAACTGCCGCTGGCCACCAGCACGGCCACCGGCAACAACACCAGCCAGCTGGTGGTGAGGGCCCGGACCAGGCCGGCCAAATCGGTGGTTGGCCAGGCGAAAAACCACGACGCCCGCAGGGTTTCGTACTCCTGCAGGGGGCGTTGCTCGGCGGGGACCGGGCAAGGACCCTCCATCAGTGCTTCAGGGGTTGATGGCCTGCGCTGAGCCTAGGTAGGGCTGCTGTTCGCCGTGGCCCCAGAAGGATTCCAGGTCGTAGTAGCTGCGCTCGCTGGGGGTGAGCACATGCACGATCACATCGCCGTAGTCGAGCAGCATCCAGCGCCCTTCCTTTTGGCCCTCGCGGCGCAGGGGCAGCCGGCCCGTGGCCTCCTCGATCTGGTCTTCCACCGAGCGGGCAATGGCGCGCACCTGCACATCGGAGAGGCCGCTGCTGATCACAAACCAATCGGCCAGGGAGCTCACCTCATCCACCCGGATCAGGCGGATGTCCACGGCTTTGCGGTCGTCGGAGGCTTCGGCGGCGAGCCGGGCTAGGGATTCACTGTCGAGGTTTTGTCTATCCATACACGTTTTCGCTGGTCACCGATTGGCGCGAACCCTGTTGCTGGGCCATTTCTGCCCGGGCCTTCCCAGCACTCTTGCGCAGCGCCTCGAGGCGGTCTTCGTAGAAGGTGCGTTTTTTCTTCTTGCGGGTCTGCTCCACCAGCTCCTTGAGGGCGCCGCCCAGGCTCTTGTAGGCATTGGGCAGGGTGTAGCCAAAGCGGCTGGCCAGATCGATCGCCCGCTCATCGGCGGCGATGGCGTCCTGGAGGCGCTTTTCGGAGTTGTTTTTGAGGTAGAGGCGGTAGCCGGCAAAGCCGGACAGGCCCAGGGCCATCACCAGCAACAGGCCGT
>CAYFKI010000249.1:0-2304 GCA_964343525.1 uncultured Cyanobium sp. | reverse complement strand
TCTACCGCAGCCTGCGGATGGTGAATCCATCGCCCTACATGGCGTTCTTCAACTTTGGCGGCTGGCACCTGATTGGCTCCAGCCCGGAGGTGATGGTGAAAGCGGAGCCGGCCGCCGATGGCACAGGGGCGGTGAAGGCCTCCCTGCGGCCGATTGCCGGCACCCGGCCCCGGGGCAACAACGAAGCCGAAGACCAAGCCCTCGAGGCCGATCTGCTGGCCGATCCCAAGGAGCGCGCCGAACACGTGATGCTGGTGGACCTGGGCCGCAACGACCTGGGCCGGGTGTGCCAACCGGGCACGGTGAAGGTGCGGGATCTGATGGTGATCGAGCGCTACTCCCATGTGATGCACATCGTGAGCCAGGTGGAGGGCCTGCTCAGCCAAGGCAAGAGCGTGTGGGATCTGCTGATGGCCTCCTTCCCGGCGGGCACCGTGAGCGGCGCCCCCAAAATCAGGGCGATGCAACTGGTGCATGCCTACGAGCCCGATGCGCGTGGGCCCTATTCGGGGGTCTATGGCGCCGTGGATCTAGCGGGCGCCCTCAACACGGCGATCACGATCCGCACGATGGTGGTGCTGCCGGATCCAGCCGGCGGCTGGCGGGTGCAGGTGCAGGCGGGAGCCGGGCTGGTGGCCGATTCCAAGCCCGAAGCTGAATACCAGGAAACCCTCAACAAGGCCCGGGGCATGCTGAAGGCCCTGGCCTGCCTCCAGTGATGGTGACCCCGCGGCCTGGCCAAGACCCACTGCCTGCCCAGGACCAACTTCCTGCTCAGGACCCGCTGCATCCGTTGTGGCTGCTCAAGGGGTTTGAGGTGGAGCTCTACACCGGCAAGCCCGACGGCACGGTGGTGGGCTGCTCCAGCGAGGCTGCCGCGGCCCTCAGCGGCTTCGTGACCGAACCGGATTGCCGCAACCTCGAATACATCACAGAGCCCTTCGCGAGCTACGCCACCCAGCTGGAGCTGCTGCTGGAGCCCCGGCGCCGCCTGCGCACCTGGCTGGCCGGCAGGGGCCTCACCCTGCTGCCCGGCAGCACCTTGAGCCTGGGGAACAGCTCCCGTTTCGAGCGCTCCAACCCCCACAACCCTTACCACGACTACATCGAAGCCACCTATGGCACCCGGGTGGTCACGGCGAGTGTGCACATCAACCTGGGGGTGGCGGCCATGGAGCAGCTGTTCAGCGGGCTGCGCCTGCTGCGCTGCGAAGCCGCCTTGCTGTTGGCCCTCAGTGCCAGTTCGCCCTTCCTCGATGGGAGGGTCACGGGCGCCCATTCCCAACGCTGGCTGCAGTTTCCGCTCACCCCCCACCACGTGCCGCTGTTTGAAAGCCACGGGCACTACATCCATTGGATGGTGCAGCAGCTGGCGGCGGGCACGATGCAAAACGTGCGCCACCTGTGGACCTCCGTGCGTCCCAATGGCGACGACCGCCCCCACAAGCTCAACCGGCTGGAGGTGCGCATCTGCGACCTGGTGAGCGATCCAGCGGTGTTGCTGGCGATCACGGCCTACGCGGAATTGCGGCTCCAGCAGCTGTGGCGGGATCCCCAGCAGCACGATCCCCTGCACGCCAGCTGCTTGGGCGCCGAAGCACTGGCGGAGCTGGCCGATGCCAACGACAAAGCCGCGGCCCAACACAGCCTCAACGCCACCCTCAGGCACTGGCGCAGCGGCGAACCGATCGAGGCCCGGGCCTGGATCGAGCAGCAGCTCGAGGCGATGGCCCCCCTGGCGGCCGAGCTCCAACTCACCGCCTGGCTCGAGCCCCTGCAGGTGGTGCTGGAGCGCGGCAATCAGGCCATGCGCTGGCTCGAGCGCCACAAGGGCGGTGAAACGATCAGCGCCATCCTGGCCAGCGAGATTGCGGCCATGGCCGAGCAGGAGCTGGCGGCAGCAGCGGGCGCTTTTAGGGCTGCATCGGGTGATGCGTTTGGGGATGGTGCACCCAGCACAGACACCCCAGCCCACCTTTTGGGATGATCATCGATTCCAGCGCTGGCCCACCGGCCCCGATGCGGCAGCCCATGTCCCCTTCCGCCCCACCATCCCAACAGGTGAGCCGTCTGCTGGGCGAGCGCCTGGAGCTGGTGGAAGACCTGTGGCAGACGGTGCTGCGCAGCGAATGCCCGCCGGGCCAGGCCGAACGGCTGCTGCGGCTGAAGCAACTCAGCGAACCCACCCCCGAAGACACCACTCCCGAAGCCTCAACGGCAGCCATCGTGCAGCTGATCCGCGAAATGGATCTAGCCGAGGCGATCGCGGCTGCCCGGGCCTTCTCGCTCTATTTCCAGCTGGTC
>CAYFKI010000248.1:0-2320 GCA_964343525.1 uncultured Cyanobium sp. | reverse complement strand
TGCGCATCCTGGTGCAGGGACTGGTGGAGCTGGGCCTGCTGGTGGGCGAGGTGGATGGCCTGATTGAGCAGGGGGCCTACCGGCACCTGTACATGCACCGCACCGGCCATTGGTTGGGCCTGGATGTGCACGATGTGGGCGCCTACCGCTTGGGCGAACACCATGTGGAGCTGGAAGCCGGCATGGTGCTCACGGTGGAGCCGGGGCTCTATGTGAGTGATCGCTTGCCGGTGCCCGAGGGTCAGCCGGCGATCGACGAACGCTGGAAGGGGATCGGCATCCGCATCGAGGATGACGTGGCCGTCACCGAGCGGGGCCACGAGAACCTCACCCGGGCCGCCCTCAAATCGGTGGCCGCCATGGAGCGTTGATTCAAGAGCGCTGATTAAACAGCGCTCAGCAGCTGGCGCAGGGTTTGGGGATCCAGGGCTTGGGTGCTGGGCAAGATCGCATCGGCTCCTGCCTCGCGTAGGCGCCCCTCGTAGTGGGCCCGCTCAGCGCTCGCTTCTGGTGTCTGCAGGTGGGGCGGTGCCACCGCCAGGCTCAAGAAGCGCTGCTCGGGGCAGGCCTGTTTGGCGTGCTGCACCGTGAGCACATCGGCCACGGTGTCGCCCAGGTAGGCCACGGGCGCAGCCTGGGCCCCCAGCTCGCCCCCTGCCAGGCGGGCGGCCAGCTGCAACAGGCCGGTGGGGTTGGGTTTGTCGGGGGCCTGGCCCATGGCGATCAGGGGCGGCTCGCTCAGCCCCAGACGGGTTTCCAGCACATAACGGCAGGAGGGGGGCTCGGCGCCGCTCACAAACCCCCAGGCCATAGCGGCTTGGCTGAGGGCTTCAAAAAAAGCCGGGGCCACCAGCAGGGGTTCGCTGCCGATGAATCCTTGCCACTGGCCCGGATCGCCGTCGGGATCGCCGCCGAAATAGAAACCGCCAAACACCTCCACCAGCTCCTCGAAGGCGGGCAGCGGGCTGTGGTTGCTGCGGCGCAGGAGTTCCAGCGAGGCCTCCCAGTCGTTGTTCCAGCAGCCTTCGCTTTTGAGGCTGTCGATCGCCCCAGGCTCGGGCCGTGCCCCGCTGTAGTGGTGCACGGTTTCCACGATGGCGCGCCGATAGCTGCCGCCCACATCGCGGATCACCCCGTCGATGTCAAACAGCACAACGGCTTGGGGCGCCATGGGATCCAGGGGCTCAGGCGAGGGCATCCTGCTCGAACTGGGCCGCGGCGGCGGTGGTGGCTTCGCTGGCAAATAGGGCCTCGGCGATGGCCGGACTGATCGTGAAGGTGCTGACGCCTTCGGCGGCCAGGCGGGTGAGATCGCTGCTGTGCCGAAGGCTGGCCACCAGGAGGCGCACGCTGGAGCCCAGCCCCTCCAAGCAGCGCTGCATTTGCAGGAGCTCCGCGTGTCCATCGCGGCCCAGATCGCTGATGCGGCCGAGGTAGGGGGCGATGTAGCGGGCGCCCAGCGCTGCGGCGATCAGCACCTGGGCTGGTTCGTAGCAGGCGGTGAAGGTAACGGCCGTGCCAGTAGTGATCAACGCCTGGGCGACGGCGGCCCCGCTGTTGGTGACGGGCACTTTCACCACCACCTGGTGGGGGGCGATGGCGGCTAGGGCATGGCCCCGCTCGAGCAGTTGGCCGGAGCTCTCTCCCCAGGTTTGCAGGTGCACCTCCTGGGCTCCGAGGCCGATGGCCTGGTGGGCGAGGGCCTCAAGCTGGGCCAGGTTGCAGGGCTGGTGGGCTCTTTTGAGCAGGGTTGGGTTGGTGGTGATCCCATGGAACAAGCCCGTGGGCAGCCATTGGGCCCAGGCGGCAGGGTCGGCGGGATCGAGGAACAGGCGCAGAGTCATGGCTGGAGCAGGAGCCGGTGGCGCCAGGGCGGCTGGTAGGTTAGTTGTTTGATCGATAGCTTTGAGCGCCGACTCCATGACAGCCACTGAGAGCGCCCTTGGCGCTGCCGTGAGCGAAGCCCCCGGCGCTGCCGTGGAGGCCGTTGCCGCTGCCGACGACACCACCACCCAAGGTCGTCCGGTGATGCGTGGTGGCAGCGCTGCCCTGGCCACCGCCACCATCGACGAAGACGGCGTGCCTTCGGGCTACACCCCCAAAGCCGATGAGGGCCGCTTCCTGGTGAAGATCCTCTGGCTTCCCGACAACGTGGCTCTGGCTGTTGACCAGATCGTGGGTGGCGGTCCGAGCCCCCTAACCTCCTACTTCTTCTGGCCCCGGGAAGATGCCTGGGAAACCCTGAAAACCGAGCTGGAAGGCAAAAGCTGGATCACCGACAACGAGCGCGTTGAGATCCTCAACAAAGCCACCGAGGTGA
>CAYFKI010000247.1:0-2333 GCA_964343525.1 uncultured Cyanobium sp. | reverse complement strand
GAATTTTTGGTGTTTCGCGGCAGCCTTCCCACCTACCCCATCGCCACCTTGGTGTGCATGGTGGGATCGGGCCTCACGGCGGTGTATTTCCTGCTGCTGGTGAATCGCGCCTTCTTTGGTCGCATGGCGATCACCCCCCCCAGCGACAACCCGCTGGCCGATGCCCGGCTCGACATCCAGCTGGCTCCGGTGGCCCCCCGGGAAACGGTTCCCGCCATGGCCCTGGCGCTGGGGGTGGCGGCCATCGGGCTGTTCCCCAGCCTGCTGGGTCACCTCAGCGAAGCCAGCACCACCGCCATGGCCAGGTTGCCGGTGCAGGTGGCGGCGTCCATCACCAACGGGGGGCTGGGCTGATGCCGGTGATTTCGGCTGAGCTCACCCGCCAAGGCGGCATGCCGCCAGCGGCTGAACTGCAGCGCCGGCTGCTGGAAGGCGAAACCCTGCTCGCCGACACCCCCGACCATCTGCTCGAAGTGGTGGGGGTGCTGGACAGCTACGCCGCGGTGTTGGATGCCTACAGCATCAACCTCATCTACCAGGCGGAACACCAGTTCCTCAATCCCTTTCCGCTGTTCAAATATCTCGACGGCGACCTGAGCCCGGCCAAGATCTGGCGCCATCTCAGCCACGACCGCATCAATTTCGAGTACGCCGAATACTGCATGAAGGCCATGCTCTGGCATGGCACCGGTGGCCTCGATGCCTACCTCGATTCCGAACCCTTTGCCGCCCTCTGCGACGCCATCATCCAGCGCAAACGGCGGGGGGATTGGCTCTTGGGCGCGCTGCATCCGTTGTTTCCCCAATTCCTGCCGGAGCTGATCCGCACGGCCGCCACCACCCATGCGCTGGGGCAGTTCTGGCGGGTGATGAGCGATCTGTTTTTCAACCTGGCGGAAGCGGAGCGCACGGGCAAGGTGCGCTCCATCCCCGACGTGGTGACCTTTCTGATGGAGGGATTGGTGGCGGCGGCCGCCAACCCGATCACCTACGGCGTGATGATCGGTGGGGAGCACTACTGGATCCTGCCGCCGGAGGCCCAGCTCAGCTTTTTGGTGGATGTGGCGGTGCCCTATGTGGAAGCGGTGTTCCTGCGGGGGATGCCGTTTTTGGGCACGGTGAGTTTCAACGCCCAGGCCCAGCAGATCTCTCCGGATCAGGGCCAATTTGCCTACGGCGCCCTGTTTGCCGATCCCCTGCCCACGATGGGGGCCGGCATTCCGCCCAGCCTGCTGATGCAGGACATGGCCCGCCACCTGCCAGAAGCGCTCCACGCCTGGTACCGGCAGCGCACCCGGGGCGAGGGAGACGTGCGGGTGAAGATCTGCGCCAGCTTCCAAAAGGCGATGTTCTGCGTCACCAATGGCGCCATCAACGGCACCATGCCCTACCCGCTGGCGACCCGTGTTCCCAGTGAGCAGGCTGCCAACGCCGCCTATGCGGCCAGTTGGGCCGACCGCCTCAGCCGCAGTCGCACCGATTGCCTGGCGGCCCAGAGCGGTGTGCTGGCCTAGGGTTGACGCCATGGATCAGCCCTGGACTCCCCGCCCCAAAGCCGACCAGGCCGAGCGCTTGGAGCGCCGCATCGAATTCGCCGATTACGAAGCCACCCGCCTGTTCCTCGAACGGCTCAACACCCTCTCGGAGGAGCAGCAACGCTTTCCCGATATCAGCTTTGGCCGCACCTACGTGAACCTCACCGTGCGCTCCGAAACCGAGGAGGCCCCGATTGGCCCCGACGAGCACAGCTTCGCGGCCGCGATTGATTCCCTGGTGAGCCAAGCCTCCTCCGATGGACCCTGACAACCAGTGCAGCGTTGATCTCCAGGCCGCCTACGACGGGGCGGGCATTCAAGAGCTGTTGGATCAACTCGATCGTGAGCTGATTGGCCTGCGGCCCGTGAAGGCCCGGCTGCGCGAGATTGCGGCCCTGCTGGTGGTGAACCGGGCGCGCCAACAGGTGGGCCTCGAAACGGCACCCCCGAGCCTGCACATGTCGTTTACGGGGCCGCCAGGGACGGGCAAAACCACCGTGGCCGAACGGATCAGCAAAATCCTGCACGGCCTTGGCTACGTGCGCAAAGGCCATGTGGTGACCGCCACCCGCGACGATCTGGTGGGCCAATACATCGGCCACACAGCCCCCAAAACCCGGGAGATGCTCAAAAAGGCGATGGGCGGCGTGCTGTTCATCGATGAGGCCTACTACCTCTACCGCCCCGAAAACGAGCGCGACTATGGCGCCGAGGCGATCGAAATCCTGCTGCAGGTCATGGAAAACAACCGCGACGATCTGGTGGTGATCTTCGCCGGTTACAAGGAGCGCATGGATG
>CAYFKI010000246.1:0-2339 GCA_964343525.1 uncultured Cyanobium sp. | reverse complement strand
GCTGTTGGTCGTGATTGTGCTGGCCCTCGCCAACCTGGCCCCCTACGCCCGCCGCCGCCAGTTGGCCTTCAAGCCCGCTCTCAACCTGGGATTGCCTGCCGTGGCCGGCAGTTTGCTCGGGGCCAAGTGGGTGAGGGCCGGCTATGTGCCCGAGCCGATGCAGCTGGCGGTGTTTGCTGGGGCTGCGCTGGTGGCCTCCTGGCTGCTGAACCAACCCCTGCCGGCAGCCCATTCACCGCACCCAGACCAGCGATTGAAATCGGCTCCGCGCCAGTTCCAGATCCAGCTAGTAGGCCAGGGCGTGCTGGTGGGCCTACTCACCGGCATCGCCGGAGTGGGAGGTGGCTTTGCGATCGTGCCGGCGTTGGTGCTGATCGGTGGGTTGCCGATGCCGCTGGCCAGCGGCACCAGCCTGTTGCTCATTCCCCTCAATGCTCTGGTGGCCCTGATCGCCCTGGGCCATTGGCCCGCCGCAGAACTGCCGCTGATGGTGCCTCTGGTGACGGGCGGCTTGGTGGGTGCCATCGCCGGCCAGCGACTGGCGCCCCACTGTCCCGATCGACACCTGCGCCGAGGGTTCTCGGCCCTGCTGATCGGATCGGCTCTGCTCAGCGGCGGGGAGGCATGGCGCCGCCATCAGCAACCGTCCGGAGTTTCCCACCACCCATCGGCGCCAACCGCTCCGCTCACCCAAGCGCAGCCCCACCAGCTCGCACGCTTCCAGCCTGAGCGCCTTCACCCTGAGCGCCTTCACCCTGATCCCAACAAGCCATGAATCCCTATCTGATCTGCGAAACCGAACGTCCCTTTGATCAGGCCTGCGCCGAGCTAGAGGCTGCGGTAGGAGCCCATGGATTTGGGGTGCTCGGCCACCACGACCTGGGAACCACCCTGCGCGCCAAGGGATTGACCTTCCCTGAGCAGTGCCGCGTGTATGAGGTTTGCCAGCCCCAGCAGGCCGCCAGGGTGCTCAGTGCCGACATGCGACTGGCGATGGCGCTGCCCTGCCGGATTGCCGTTTACACGGAGGCCGGCGCCGTCAAGATTGGAATGGTCAGACCGGAGGGTCTGCTCAACACGCTGTCCAACGATCCAGACATCGAGCGGGTGGCCGCCGAGGTGGAAGCCACCACAACGGCCATCATCCACAGGGCTGCCGGTCGCTAGGCAGGCCGCCGGTCATTAGGGCTGAGGCTCAGGCCGCCAAATCAAACGCCTGGCTCCGGCTGGCCCCATCCGCCAAATGGCGCGAGGGGAAACCACCGGCTTCCAGCTCCGCCACAAAGGCGTCCCAGCTGGGGGCGCGGCGGGCCATGGCCAGCAGATGGCGCCGGCGATCACTGGCCAAAGGAGCGATCAACGCAGCCAAGCGATCACTCACGGGCGGGCGATGAATGTCCAAGGGATGGGGGCTAAAACCGATCTGCCTGCACGCTAATCAGCGCAAGCCTCAGGGGTGGAAGCTGCTGTGAAAACGCACATTTCAGCAGCAAGACTGCGCCGGGGTGTGGCAGCCACGCGCCAACGCCGCCAGCCAGGTTTGCAGCTGGGCCAAGGGCTCCGCCTGGAGCCGGTAGTAGATCCAGCGGCCCTCCTGGCGATCCGCCAGCAGCCCGGCTTCTTTCAGCACCTTGAGGTGAAACGACAACTTCGACTGGGCCAAACCCAAATCCGCGGTGAGATCGCACACGCAGCGCTCACCACCGGAGAGGGCCTCGATTACCTGCACGCGCAGGGGATCGGCGAGAGCCTTGAGCAGCAGGCGGGCCTGCTCGCTCGCGAGCGCCTCGGGTGCTTGCACCATTGCGGAAGCAGACGTTGCCAAAAGCGCAGAACCCAGGAATGAAGCCGTTCTAGCGGCGCGGCCCAGGGGGATGGCCCAACCCATCAATCCTAGTTGATGCATCAAGTAAGCTTGATGGAATCAGATTGGGCTTCAGCTGCCATGCGGATCGGAATCAACGGCTTCGGGCGCATCGGCCGGCTGGTGTTTCGCGCCCTGTGGGGGCGCCCCGGCATCGAGCTGGTGCACATCAACGACCCCGCCGGTGATGCCCATGGCGCCGCCCACCTGCTCGCCTTCGATTCGGTGCACGGCCGCTGGGGCGCAGCGGTGAGCTCCAGCCCAGAGGCCCCCGATCACTTTGAGGTGGCCGGCGTGTCTGTGGGCTACTCCCAGCACCGCGATCCCACCGCCGTGCCCTGGCAGGAGGCAGGCGTGGAGCTGCTGCTCGAATGCAGCGGCAAGTTCAAAACCCCCGAAACGCTTGAGCCCTACTTCGGCCAGGTGGGCCTGCAGCGCGTGCTGGTGGCCTGCCCGGTGAAGGGGGTGATCGCCG
>CAYFKI010000245.1:0-2340 GCA_964343525.1 uncultured Cyanobium sp. | reverse complement strand
CCCAGCTCCGTCTGCAGATCCAGCAGGGGTTGCTGTTGGCGAGCCACCAGAAGGAGTTCTTTGACGCCGGTGCGCTGGCTCATCCAGCGGCACACGGCACTGCCGATGTCACCGGTGGCCCCGACCACGGCCACCGTGGCCTGGTGCAGGTCGATGCCCAGGGCCGCGGCATTGGTTTCCACCTGGCGGCAGATCACCCAGGCGGTGTGGGTGTTGCCGGTGGTGAACCGCTGCCAATCGAGCGTGGTGGCGCGGATCTGTTGCTCTTTGAGCAGGTTGAAGTTCTCGAAAATGATCGAGGTGAAGCCGCCGAGGGCCGTGATGTCGAGCCCGGATTTCTGGGCGAGCTCCATCGCATTGAGCACCTTGCGCCGCGCCGTTTTGAAGCGGCTCAGCATTTCCGGCACAAAGCACGAATCGATGTAGGCGCCCTCGATGCTTTTGCCGGTGGGGCTGGTGAGCTCGATGCGTTCCACCAGAATCGGGGGGGCGCTGCACCACATGGTCAGGTCGCCCTCGGCGTACTCCGGAAAACCCAGCACCTTGGCGTTGGCGCGGGCATCCTCGAAGCTGGTGGCGTGCCCGATCAGGCCAAACATGGGCTCACCCCGAGGATGTCGCGGAGGCTACATCTTGCCATGGTGAGACGGGCCAAGGGCCGGCTCAGACCAGAGCCACGGCAGCCATCTTGGCGATTTCGCGGGGGGTGAATCCGATCTCGGTGAGAGCTTCTTGATAGGCGATCAGGAAGTCTTCAATCAGGTCTTCCTTCTCCATTTGCAGCTCGGCGGCGTCGCCGGCCACCTGGTCAAGCATCTGGCGGATCAGGGGCAGGTTGTCGCGGTTGGCCTGCTCCAGCTCGGCCCGGCTGGCTTCCAGGTTGGCCTTCAGCCATTCCTGGCCGTAGTTGAGGTGGGTGTATTCGTCTTTGACGACCCCTTCGGTGATTTTGCGGGCGAAGGGATCGGCTACAGGGATATAGATGTGATAGGCGGAGATCGCGAAGGCCTCGATCAGCAGGGCCTGGATCAGCAGGCAGGTCACCACCTTGCCCTCGGCCAGGGCCTTCTGGAAATTGCCGTGCAGGGGGGAGAAGAACTCCTTGGCGAAGGCCATATCGGCCGTGACGCCAAGGTTTTGGGCACAGGCGGTGAAGCCTTTCATGTGCTTGAGCTCCATCCGGGCCAGGCGGGTGAGCTCTTCGGCCTGATCAGGGATCAGGGTGCCGATGGCGATGTAGTTGTCGTGGGCTTCCTGTTCACCCTCGATCACAATCGCGTTGATGCGGCTGTAGGCGTCTTTGTAGGTCGCGCTGGTGAAGTCGGGCAGCTGTTGGCCGGCGTCGGTTTGAGCAGCACCGGCCTGGGAGTCAACAGGGGAAATCGTGGACACCATGACGGCCGCTCTCAATCGACAATGCTGCCGACTGTAACCACCCTCAACCAGGATCCGGCCGGTCGGTGGGCGGCCAATCACTGCGCAGCAGGCTCTCCAAGCGTTGCCGCCAGGCTTCGACCAGTCGCTCCCACAACAGGGCTCCCAGCTCGGCACTGGAGCTGCGGCTGTCGCCGATCACGCCCGAGGTGCTGAGGTCGCGGGTGAGCCAGGCCGTCGGTGCGGCCCCCTCCAGGCTCCATCCGGCCGGGGGGGCGGGCTCCAGCTGGCCATCGTTGGGGCGTTGATCGCCCACGAGTTCTGGGGCCAGGTGCAACATCAGGCTGGTTTCGGCCAGGGAGGCGTGCAGCCCCTGGCTGCGTTCGGGTTCGGGGATGAGGTCTGCGATGCCCGCCACGCCGCTCCAGAGAAAGCACGGCAACACACCCAGGGTTGGCACCTGGCTGCGCAGTTGGCGGGCAGCGGTTTCGAGCAGGGCAATTTGGCCGCCGTGGCCATTGAGCAGCACCAGCCGTTGAAAACCCGACCCCGCCAGCTCCTGGCCAATGGCCACGATCTGGGCGATCAACAGCTCCGCTGGCAGGGTGAGGGTGCCGGCAAAGCCGCGGTGCTCCGGGGAAAAGCCCAGGCTCTGCAGCGGTAGCCGCCAGATGGGCAGATCCTGGGGCAATCGCTCCAGCACGGCTTCCAAGAGCCGTTCGGCAAACAGGCCATCGGTGCCCAGCGGCAGCTGGGGGCCGTGTTGCTCGATCGAGCCAAAGGGCCAGACCACCGTGCTGCCGGCCGCACTGGCGGCCCGCTCCACCTCCGGCCAAGCCATCCTGCTCAGGTGGTGCTGCCGCTCCATGGCCTGTGAACTGCTCCCTACAGTGTGGGGCTCTCAGCCCCATGTGGAGATGGCCGGAACCGGCAACCAACCGCCTGCCCCCTCGGCCCGGCCCCAGC
>CAYFKI010000244.1:0-2361 GCA_964343525.1 uncultured Cyanobium sp. | reverse complement strand
GGGATGGCCGTGGGGGTGACGGTCGCACGATCGTGATGATCAGCCACCAACTCTCCGCCGCTGCCGCCTGCGATCGGGTGTTGGTGCTCGAGGACGGCCACCTGGTGCAACAGGGGCCCCACGCGGCACTGCTGGAAGAGGGCGGCACCTACCGGCGCCTATGGGAGCGGGAGCAGGCAAGCGAGCAGCTGCAGGCGGCCCGCTAGACCCTTGCCAGGCTGCCTAGGCTCGGGCGCCATCCATTGCCACCGCCGTGTTCGGGTTGTTTCAGCAGGGAAACCAGCAGCCGGCTACCCGCCAGGAAGGCGCCGATCAGGCGTCAGGGCCGTTGCATGCGGTGCTGGGCACCCCGATTGGGGCCGCGCCGACGGCAAGCCAGCAGGAAGCGTTGTTTGGCTGCGGCTGCTTCTGGGGCGCGGAGAAGGGTTTCTGGCGTTTGCCCGGGGTTGTCACCACAGCGGTGGGCTATGCCGGCGGCAGGCTGGCCAATCCCAGCTACGAGCAGGTCTGCTCCGGCCGCACCGGCCACGGAGAAGTGGTGCGGGTGGTCTGGGAGACCAGCGCCGTTGATTTCAGTGATCTGCTCAAGCTGTTCTGGGAGTGCCACGACCCCACCCAGGGCAACCGGCAGGGCAACGATGTGGGTAGCCAATACCGCTCGATGATCGTGGTGGACCGTCCTGAGCTGATGGATCTGGCCACGGCAAGCCGCGACGCGTACCAAACCCTGCTCAGCGCCGCTGGCTTCGGCGCGATCACCACGGAGATCAGCTCGGGTATCAACGCCGGGATCACGGGCCAGCAGCCCTTCACCTTCGCGGAGACCTACCACCAGCAGTATCTGGCCAAACCCGGAAGCCGGCCCTACTGCTCGGCCCAACCCAGCGGCCAGCGGCTCGGCGCCTTCGAAGGGGCCAACTACAAGCTCGATCCCCGGGTTTGGGAGCACTACGACTGGTCGGTGTCCCACTGCGTGCTGCGCGGGGACAACAGCCCGATCCAGCTGGCCTGAACCGCGAGGAAACGGCGTGATCTGGCTGTTGAGTGCCGCTGTGGCCATGGGGTCCCCCTGGTGGGAGGACTACTCCAAAAGCGAAACCTTCCTGTGCCCGAACCAGCTGGTGCTGGTGATCGAGCGCAACGACGCCCAGGCTTCGGTACTGAGTGGCCGAACCCGCACGACCTTGTTTCGCGAAACGTCCGATCTGCCCGGCATTCGCTTCGGCGATGATCGCTTGCGCCTGATCCTGCAAGGAGACGTCCTCACGATGGAGCAATTGCCGGATCGGTTGCAGTGCCTTCGCAGCCAGGAGGTGTAGGTGAACCCCTTACCCGATCGCGTGGTGATCGTGGGCCTGTTGGCGACCCTGGGGATCTGCTTTGCCCTGGTGTTCTGGACCGTGCGGCTGCATCCCTCGGTCGAACCGCCGCTGCAGTGGCGGGAAGCCCCCAGCCGGCAGCTGACACCCGGTAGACCCTCGGGCGGGACCACCCAGCTGCTGTGACTCCCTTGAACGACCCTCTGCCCAACCAGGCCAGCCGGCGCCAGCTGCATCCCCTGCCCAAGGGGCTTGTGGAGCTCTACGGCCTGCTGGCGGTGCTGTTTGTGCTGGTGCCGGAGTGGATGGCCACCGGTGTGCTCCAGGGCTGGAATGACAACCGGGAAGGCTCCGACCTGCCCCCTGCCGCCGCCGCCTGGAAGCGGCTGCCGGAGTTACGCCTGGCCACCATGAATCTGGCGGAGCTGCGCCTGCTGGCGAAGGAATTGGGCCTTTGGGGCTACGCGAGCCTGGGTCGGGACCGGCTCACGGCCCGGCTGTTACGCCGGCTGAAACGGCGTAAAGCGCTGTGATAGCTTCCTTCTGACCGGGGCGTAGCGCAGCTTGGTAGCGCACCACTTTGGGGTAGTGGGGGTCGTGGGTTCAAATCCCGCCGCTCCGATTTCACAGGTCACCGTTGTTGGCATGCCGGCTTCCCCAGCCGGTTTTTTTATGCCTCGGCTGCAGGCGGGTGATCACGCCAAAGCGCACCAGCCAACGGTTCACCCGGCCCCGTAGGCGGGGAGGCACTTCCTGAACCAATTGGCCCAGCTCCATCGCCGCCAGGCGATGCAAGGAGCGCACATCCACCCGCCAGAGGGCCTCGGCCTCGCGGATCAGGCGGGCCCAGGTGCGCACGCTCTGCCAGCGCAAAAGCCCCTGCTGGGGGGGCTTGGGCTCTGAATCAAACGCGTAGGACAGACGCCTGGCCATGGCACTGGCGTTGTGATGGCTTCAACCTGGCCAGGAACAGCCCCGCTTGGCCATAACTCACTACAGGACTTCAGAATTTGATCCCAATCGGAAGTTGATCCCAATCGGA
>CAYFKI010000243.1:1829-2364 GCA_964343525.1 uncultured Cyanobium sp. | reverse complement strand
TGGTGTTTGAGCAGGGTGGTTTTGGGCAGGGGTCCCTCGAGGTGGTCCCAGGGCAGCACGCTGTCGTCCTGCCAGCTGGCGTGGATCACGTCGTTCCAAGGCGGCGGTGAGGGCAGGGAAGAAGGTTGGGGCATCGAGGCGTCGACGTTTTGGCCCACGGCCTTGTAGGCCTGTTTCCAGCCCCCCAGGCTTTCGTGCTGACCGCGGGCGGCGGCGATCACGGGTGCCAGGCGGCGGTCGCTGCGGGAGAGCAGGGCCTGGATCACGCTCCAGCCGTAGCTCTCGGGCCTGAGATCGATGCCCTTGGGTTTGAGCCGTTTGGCCAGCAGCTTGAGCCGCTTGTCGGCCTCCGGGCGTACGCCTTGCCATTGAAAGGGTGTGTGGGCCTTGGGCACGAAGGTGCTCACCCCCAAGGACAGCCGCAGGCCGGGGGTGGCTTTTTTGAGGGCCAACAGCAGCTCGGCGGTGGCTTCCACATCGGCCTCCTCTTCGGAGGGCAGGCCCACCATCCCGTAGAGCTTGAGGCCGCTGAGGC
>CAYFKI010000243.1:0-1720 GCA_964343525.1 uncultured Cyanobium sp. | reverse complement strand
TTGCTGCCCCGTTTGGCCAGGATGCGGCCCAGCTCGGGGGTCACGGTGGCGGCCCGCACCGAGCTCACGCTCACCCGCGTGCCCTCGAAGCGGTCGTGGTCGAGCCAGTGCAACAGATCGCTGAACTGGGGGTGCTGGGTCACCGAAGCCCCCAAGAGGCCCAAGCGCTGGGTGGCAGTGAGGCCCTTTTCCACCGCTGGAATCAGGCCATCGTCGAGGGATGGGGTGCGAAACGGCAGGGTGAGGTAACTGGCCAGGCAGAAGCGACAGAGTTCGGGGCAGCTGCGCACCACCTCCACCATGTGGATCGAGGGCCAGGCGGCCTCCGGTGTGATCACGGTGGAGTGGCTGAGGGTGTTGCCGCGCCAGGTTTGTTTAGCCACGGTGGCGGGGATGCCGGGTTCGATTGGCTCAACGCCCAACAAGCGGCCATCGGAGCCGTAGCGCGGGGCGTAGAGGCTGGGCACGTAAATGCCAGGCACCTGGGCCAGGGCCCGTAGCCGTTCGGTTCGGGGCGCTGCGCGGTGGGCCTGAATGGCGTCGATGAAGGCCGGCAGCAGCAGCTCGCCATCGCCCAACAGCACCGCATCGAAAAACGGAGCCAGGGGCTCCGGGTTGGCGGTGAGCACCGGCCCGCCCCCAAACACGATCGGATCGCTGTCGCCCCGTTCGCTGGCCCACAGCGGGATCCGCTGCTGCTCGAGCAGATCCAGTAGCACCGGCCCATCGAGCTCCCAGCTCAGCGACAGGCCAAACAGATCGAGGTCGGCGCCGCGACCGCGTTGGCCGCCGTGGGCCGGATCCCCCTGGTCGGTGAACAGCCGCCGCACATCCACATCCGGCCGCTGGGCCAGGGTGGCCCACACCACCTGAAATCCCAGGCTGGTGATGCCCACGGTGTAGGTGCTGGGAAAGGCCAGCACCGCCTTCAGGGCCCCGGCCTCAGCGACGGCCGGCTCAAACAGCAGGGTTTCCTGGTTCAGGGCAACGGGCGCAGATGGCCCAAGGGCGCGCCTTCACCGTATCGAGGCGGCGCTTGGGAATGGCCCATGAGGTTGACCCACCATCTGGCTTGAGACGCCGGTGGTACTGGATGCCAGGCCTAAGGCCAAGGCCGTAAGTGCCAAAAAGGTATAGATTTTGAACTCTCTCGTCTTTGAGTTCGACCCTGCCAAAAGCAAGGCCAACCTGGCCAAGCACGGCATCGACTTCGTGGACTCCCAGGCTCTCTGGAGTGATCCCGACCTGTTGGCGATCCCAGCTCGGACAACGGATGAGCCGCGGTTGCTGGTGATTGCTCAGATCCATCGCAAGTACTGGTCAGCCGTGATCACCCACCGCGGTCAGGCCATTCGTCTCATTTCTGTCCGTCGTTCACGTCCAGAGGAAATCCAGCTCTATGAACAGCTCTGAGTTCGATCGTCGCTTCGAAGCTGGTGACACCGTGGTCGGTGCACTCGAACTCGATGCCGCCAAGCGGCCCCGCCTCCAGCAGAAGCGTGTCAACGTGGATTTTCCCCTCTGGATGGTCGAGCAACTCGATCGGGAAGCCACGCGTCTTGGTGTGACACGCCAGTCGATCATCAAGGTGTGGCTCGCCGAGCGACTGGCATGCACCACGGGTGGTTGATCGACTCACACCCCCGCCAGCACCTTCGCCTCCTCTTCGGCGCTCACAACGCGGCCCTGATCTTCGAAGCCGGCTAGCTGGTCGAAGTTG
>CAYFKI010000242.1:1422-2379 GCA_964343525.1 uncultured Cyanobium sp. | reverse complement strand
GAGGTGGTGCTGTTGCTGCTGGGGTCGTATTTGGTGCTTGATCTGCTGATTTCGGCCCTGATGAATGGTCTCAATGCCGCGGTGCAGTGGAAGGAACGCTGATGACCGTCTCCCCCAGTCGCTGGCAACGGGTGCGCGCCGAATTGTTCGGCAGCCGGGTGGATGGGCTGGTGTCGATCGGCCTGATCGCGGCCCTGGTGGCGGCGGCCATCGGCCTGATCAAGTGGGCGTTGCTGCAGGCCCAGTGGACCGTGATCCAGGCCAACAGCACCCTGTTTGCGGTGGGGCGCTACCCGATTGAGCAGCAGTGGCGCCTGTGGTGTCTGGCGGCCCTTTTGAGCGGGGCCTGCGGCCTCACCTGGGGCCTGCTGCGGGCCTCGCCGCGGCCCGACCGCCCCGCCGAGCGCTGGCCCCTTAACGACTGGATCGCCGGTCTACTGGTGGGGGCCCTGGCGCTGGTGTTGCCCGCCTGGCTGCAGCTCAGCCCGGCCATCCAGGGCCGGTGGTGGGCGATCGCCGGGCTGCTGCTGGCCCTGCGCTGGGCCGCGGGCCGCTGGGGAGACCAACTCCCGAACCCTCTGTTGCGGCTGCTGCCCTTGGGATGGCCCCTGCTCTACCTGGTGGGCATGGTGCTGATCAGTGGCGGGCTGGGGCTGATGCCTGTGGCGCCAGCCGAGTGGGGCGGATTGCTGCTCACCCTGCTGGAGGCCAGTTTTGCGATCCTGCTCTGCTTCCCCCTGGGGCTGTTGTTGGCTTTGGGACGGCGCAGTGATCTGCCGCTGCTGCGCTGGGGTTCGGTGCTCTACATCGAATTCATCCGGGGGGCACCGCTGATCACCCTGCTGTTTCTGGGGCAAAACATCCTGGGCTTCCTGCTGCCAGGCGGCCTGGCACCCGATCGGGTGTGGCGCGCCGCCTGGCAGCAGGAAGCCCAGGATGTTTTGCCCCAGAAACAGC
>CAYFKI010000242.1:0-1412 GCA_964343525.1 uncultured Cyanobium sp. | reverse complement strand
GTGTGGCGCGCCGCCTGGGTGCTCACCTTCTTTGCGGCCGCCTACGTGGCCGAAGCCCTGCGGGCCGGGCTCACGGCCGTGCCGCGCGGCCAGCTGGAGGCGGCCCAATCCCTGGGGCTGTCGATGCCCCAAGCGCTGGTGCAGGTGGTGCTGCCCCAGGCCCTGCGGGTCGCCCTGCCGGCCGTGGTGGGCGATGGCATCACCCTGCTCCAAGACACCACCTTGCTCTCCTTGATCGGTCTGCTCGAGCTGTTGGGCACGGCCCGCACGGTGATGGCCAACCCGGCCTTTCTGGGCAAGAACGCCGAGGTGTATCTGGTGCTGGCGGTGCTCTTTTGGTGCTGCTGCGCCGCCTTGGGCCTGGGCAGCCGGGCGCTCGAAACCCGCCTCAATCCCAATCCCCAGCCCGCCAACGCCCGATGAGCACCCCAGGCCACCCAACAGCTGCCACCATGGCCGGCAACGCCCCGGTGTCGATGCAGCCCCTACTCGAAGCGCGCGGCGTGCAGAAGTGGTACGCCAACGGCTACCACGCCTTGCGGGGTGTGGATCTGAGCGTGCATCCGGGCGAGGTGGTGGTGATCATGGGCCCCTCGGGCTCGGGCAAGAGCACCTTCCTGCGCACCTTCAATGCCCTGGAGGAGTTCCAGCAGGGGTCGATCACGATCGATGGCATCGCCATCAACGAGGACACCCGCAACATCGAAGCCATCCGCCGCGAGGTGGGGATGGTGTTTCAGCAGTTCAACCTCTTCCCGCACCTCAGCGTGCTCGACAACCTCACCCTGGCGCCGGTGCTGGTGCGTAAGCGCCCCAAACCCGAGGTGGAGCAGGAGGCGCTGGCCCTGCTGGAGCGGGTGGGCATTGCCGAGCAGGCCCACAAATTCCCGGGTCAGCTCTCCGGCGGCCAGCAGCAACGGGTGGCGATAGCCCGCTCGCTCTGCATGGAGCCCCGGCTGATGCTGTTTGACGAACCCACCAGTGCCCTCGATCCCGAGATGGTGCAGGAGGTGCTGGAGGTGATGCAGGAGCTGGCGGCCGAGGGCATGACGATGGTGGTGGTGACCCACGAGGTGCGCTTTGCCCGCCAGGTGGCCTCAAGGGTGGTGCTGATGGCCGAGGGCCAGGTGGTGGAGATCGCCCCACCGGAGCAGTTCTTCTCCAGCCCGTCCCACCCCCGCACCCAGCAATTTCTGCAGCAGATCAGTTGAGCGTGATGCCCCCCCGTTTGCTTCGCTACATCCTGTTTCCCTTGCTGCTTTCAGCGATCGGCCTGGCCGTGGTGCTGGGGATGCAGGGGCTGTCGGCGGCCTGGTCCACGTTGGTGCTGCTGCTGCTTGAGATCTCCCTCTCGTTTGACAACGCCGTGGTCAATGCCCGGGTGCTGGATCGGATGACGCCGGGGCAGCAAA
>CAYFKI010000241.1:0-2383 GCA_964343525.1 uncultured Cyanobium sp. | reverse complement strand
CGTTTCACGGGCATTGGCCGACCGGGTGAAGGAGCCCGAGTTGACGTCGATGACGGTGAGCGCCTCGGTGGGCTCGATGATCACGTAGCCGCCGGAGGGCAGGTCGACCCGTGGCTTGAGGGCGTCGCGGATGGCCGCATTGACGCGGTGATGCTCAAGGATTTCGGTGCCTTCGTTGTGATGCTCCACCAGGAGATTGGCCTGGTCGGCGCCGAGGAAGGCCTGCACCCGAGCCACCGCCTCGGCGCTATCCACCACGACCCGCACCACCTCGGGGGTGTAGAGGTCGCGCAGGACGCGGTGCACGAAGTCTTCGTCGCGGTTCAACAGCACCGGCGGACTGGCCGTTTCAGCTGCCGTCTGAATGCCCTCCCACTGGCGCAGCAGCGCTTCGAGATCGTCGATCAACAGCTCTTCGCTGACCCCTTCGGCCTCGGTGCGGATCAACAGCCCAGCCCCCGGGGGCTTGATCAGCACGCCCAAGGCCCGCAGGCGATTGCGTTCGTTCTCGCCATTGATGCGCCGTGAAATGTTCACGCCCTGGCCATGGGGCTGGAGCACCAGGAAACGGCCCGGCAGGGAAAGGTTGCCGGTGAGGCGAGGTCCCTTGGTGCCCGTGGGCTCCTTCATCACCTGCACCAGAACTTTCTGACGCGGCTCCAGCAACTCGGTAATGCCTGCGGCCCCTTTCTTCAGCCGCAGGGGGCCTAGATCGGTGACGTGGATGAAACCATTTTTCTCACTTTCGCCGATATTCACGAACGCCGCATCGATGCCGGGCAGCACGTTTTCAATCGTGCCGAGGTACACATCACCGATCTGATAGCGGCCCTGGGCCACCACCAATTCATCAACACGTTCGTCGGTGAGCACTGCTGCGATCCGCAGTTGCTCGGCAATGACGATCTGCTGGGGCATGGGGAGAAAACCAGACCCAAAGGGATCCGGCCAAAAAGGAGGGAAGGGAAAACGAAACTCGGATCTCAGCAAAGGCCCCGGCGAAAGCCAGGGGCGACAAGCGCGCCATTCGAAAAACCGAAGCAGCGGGCGAGTCGGAAAAGACGGTGATCAGGCACCCAACCAGGGGTCTGAATCGGGGGGTGATTGCGCTGGCGGCAATCAGTTTGGAAATGCTCGATGGAAACAATCAGCCAAGAACCGTGAACCGCAAAGCGAACCAGGTTGGGCGGCGAAACGGAAAGGAAGCGTGCCTAGGGAGCTGTTGCATCCCCGAGAGAACCCCGAGGTGAACACATCCAATGGCTCAAGACCAGAAAGCGATCTTGGGCCGTCTTCGGCGGCCAAGTGGCTGCCGACGCGCGGCTTTCACGTTTAAAGCTTGGTCGTTGGAGGAACGGTGCCTTGGAGACCATCTGCAACGGGGCAGAGAATCTGCAAGGGACTGACCCCACGGCTGGAAGCTCAAAGGCATACGGCCTTTTCGCCTGAGTTCAAGCTAGCACGGGCTTTAGAACCAGGGCCTGGCGCTGCAACCTGCCCAGCTCCAGGGCCACCCCCAGCCGCTGACCCAGCCAGTGCTGCAGCTGCTCAGGCCGCAAACTGCGGCCGGAAGGGTCGATGGCGGCCTGGAGTTCGAGCACAACGGCATCGGGATCGACGCTGGCCTCGCCGGGTCCAGCAGAAGCCCCAGCCGCTAGCCGCAGATCCAGCAGTGCCGGACGGCAATCGCGCTGCCGCGGCCGACCTTTTTTATCGGTGTCTTCCCAGATCAGCGCATCGGCGGCCATCAGCGCCGCCAGCGCTTGCTGCCACTGGGCTTGGCTTGGGGCAGAGGCGACAGGCCCAGACAGCACGGGCTTGAGGGCAATCCGCCAATGGGCCGCCACCAACTCCTGGGACAGGCTGGGGCCAAACACCTCCACCGCCTGGGCCGAAAGCAGGCAAAACTCCAGCGGCAATTGCTCCTGGAGCCGCTGGCGCACCACGGCCGGATCCACCGGTTCGACAAATTCCAGGTCGAACCATTCCCCCAGGCCCTCCACCCCCAAAGGCAACGGCAACGCCAGCTGCAGCCGGGGCAAGGGGTGGAAGCCACCGGTGAAACTCACCGGCAGGGCGCTGCGACGCAGGGCCCGCTCCAGCATCCGCAGGGTGTCGAGGTGGCTGATCAGGGCCAACGAGCCCGATTTGCTGAAGCCCAGGCGAAGGCGACAGATCCGATCACTGGCCGGGGCGCGCTGGGGGAGCTGGCTGGGAATCGGGGGCGGCGGAATCACCACGTTGTGGCCCAGATCGGGCCCGCAGACGCCGCAGCTACTGCACCCCTCAAAGGAACAATCGGGCACCACGGCGGCAGCCAAGGCCCGCTTGAGATCCTCCGCCAGCCAGCCCTTGTCGATGCCGGTGTCGATGTGGTCCCAGG
>CAYFKI010000240.1:227-2410 GCA_964343525.1 uncultured Cyanobium sp. | reverse complement strand
CCACAAACCCCACCGGCATGCCAATCACGAGAGCTGGCGGCGCGCAGGCACCGGCAGCCACCAGCTCCAGCAGCCGCTCCAGGGCCGTGGGGGCACTGCCGATCAACACCACCAGGGGACTAGAGGCCAGGGCCTCAAGCGCCGCAGCCATACCCAGGGCGCTGCGGGTCTCTGCTGCAGGCACTGCGTGATTAGCCGGCGCCCACTCGAGAATGGTGTGCACAGGGTTGGCAAAGGTGCGCCGGGCCATCGGAGCCACCGCCGCCGCTGCCATCGCCGTATCGGTGAGGATCACGGCGCCCTTAGCCAGGGCCTGGGCACCCAGCGCACAGGCCTGCGGGGTCCAGGCGACCTGGGGAGCCAGCTCCAGATCACCGCTGCTGTGCACCAGCCGCTCCACCAGCTCCTGCTCCAAAGGGCTCAACCCCTGGTAGACGCCCGTGGGCTCCAGCCAAGCCCGGATGCGGCGCACGCTCTCCTGAAAAATCGGATGGTCCAGTTGCTCCCGGCGGGCCTGGGACTCGGTCATGGCAAAGGGCTGGGGCAATGGCGGCCGGGAAAATCGGCGAGGCCGGGGAGGGGGTATTGGCGGGGTTTGTGGGTTTTGTACAGACTTGTACAGATCATGACATCCCCGAACCATGGACACCCTTGGCGTGGAGGAGGCACGGCGGCGCCTGCCCGAACTGCTCACCAAGGCCCAGGCAGGGGAGCACACCATCATCAACCGCCACGGCAAGCCTGTGGCTGCCCTGGTGCCGCTGGATCAAAGGCCCGCGGCCCAACGTCAGAGTGTGTTCGCGTTGCGCGGTAGCGGCAAATCCCTCTGGCAGATGCCCAGCAAAACCACCCAAGCAAACGCAAACGCGCCTGAGCGAGAAGCAACGAAGCCAGCGCAACCTCCGCCATCAGTCCGAGGGTCCACGACACAAACCAAAGCCCCACGCTTTGAACCGCACCGCCTCACCCACGGCTCCGTGATTGCCTTCGATGCACCGTCCCTGATCACCTTCCTTTGCGATCAACAGGGCAGTCAAAGGCTGCTGGAACCGCTCTTGCTCGGCATCCAACAGCGCTACTGGCATGGTCTGATCAGCAGCCTCACCCTGGCCCGGGTGCTCGCCGGCCCCTTGAGCTGCGGCCAGGAGCAACTGGCCCAGCACTACAAGCAGGTGTTCACCGATCCCCTCCACTGGCGGGTACTGCCGGTGGATACCGAACTCGCCGAAACGGCCATGCGTCTGGCGCAACCCAGCTCGCTGTCAGAGCCAGCGGCCCTGGAGTTGGCCACCGCAATCGCCGGAGGAGCCGCTCTACTGGTCAGCGACGATCCCGATCTGGCCCAGACTGGGCTCTTAAGCGTCGTACCCACCGGCACCCGGGCCTGAGCCATGCCCATCCACCTCTTCTGGGGCGACGACGACGCAGCCCGCAACCGGGCGATCGAGGCCTTGACCCTCAAGCTGGTGGATCCGGCCTGGGCGAGCATCAACCTGAGCCGCCTCGATGGCACCGATCCAAGCCAAGCCGGCCAGGCCCTCGCCGAAGCCCGCACGCCGCCGTTTGGATCCGGGGCCCGCGTGGTGATCCTGCAGCGCAGTCCCTTCTGCAACCAATGCCCGGCCGAGCTGGCCGACCAACTCGAATCCAGCCTGGAGCTGCTGCCCGAGAGCTGCCATCTGCTGCTGGTGAATCCGGCCAAGCCCGACGCCCGGCTGCGCACCACCAAGTCCCTGCAAAAACTGGTGAAAGCGGGCCAGGCCTTTGAGGCCAGCTTTGCCCTACCGGCGATCTGGGATGGGGCGGGCCAGGTGGAGCTGGTGCAGCGCACCGCCCAATCCCTCGGCCTCAAACTGGAACCGGCGGCGAGCGCGGCCCTGGCCGAAGCGATCGGCAGCGACAGTGCCCGCCTGGCCAGTGAGCTCGAAAAGCTCTCGCTGTACATGGGCGGCGAGAACCAAGGTCAGGGCCCAGCCAAATCCCAAACCCCAACAATCACAGCCGCGGCCGTGGCAGCCCTGGTGGGAAGCCATGCCACCAACAGCCTGGCGGTGGGGGATGCCCTCTTGGCTGGCAAGGCCGCCGATGCCATTGCCTTGGTGGATGCCCTGCTGGAGGCCAACGAACCGGCCCTGCGGATCGTGGCGGCCCTCTCCAGCCAAATTCGGGGCTGGCTGTGGGTG
>CAYFKI010000240.1:0-180 GCA_964343525.1 uncultured Cyanobium sp. | reverse complement strand
CAAACGGGGCAGCGAGGGCGGGGATGCCTTCCGCGACGGCTTCCTGTTGACCGGCCCAAGCCGATAATCGGCGATTCACGCGCAATCGCGACCACCACCGCGACGCGCAAGCGCCACCGCGATCGGTTTGCCCATGGCCCTGCTGGTTCAGAAATTTGGTGGCACCTCGGTGGCCGATGT
>CAYFKI010000239.1:1743-2436 GCA_964343525.1 uncultured Cyanobium sp. | reverse complement strand
GTCCCAGCCTTCGGTGAGGCGGTAGCCCAAGGCCGCCGCATTCACCAGCACCAGCAACGCCACCGGGGCCTGCCATGGCCGCAGCAGGCGGCGCGATGGGGGGCGGCGGCGCCGGTGACGCCATCGCCGCTGGAGGCTGGCGAGCATGGCCGGAGCCTAGGTGCTGATCCCGAACATTTCTGCGTGTTGTGCACACCTTCTGCTGCAGGGCGAGTTAGCTCTGATGGATGTGTTGGTGGTGGATGCGATGGCCGCCCCTGCGGTGCAAAGCCATTCCCTGTTGAAGGAAAGTGGCCAACGCGAGGTGTTCTGTGGACTCACCTCGATCGTGTGGCTGCATCGGCGCATGCCCGATGCCTTCTTCCTGGTGGTGGGCTCGCGCACCTGTGCCCACCTGGTGCAAAGCGCCGCCGGGGTGATGATTTTTGCCGAACCCCGATTCGGCACCGCCATCCTGGGCGAGCGGGATCTGGCGGGTCTGGCCGATGCCAACGACGAACTCGATCGCCTGGTGCGCGATCTGTTGGCGCGCAGACCGGAAATTCGCACCCTGTTTCTGGTGGGCTCCTGCCCCAGTGAGGTGATCAAGCTCGATCTGGCCAAGGCCGCCGAGCGCCTCAACCGCCAGCTGGCGGGGCAGGTGCGGGTGCTGAATTACAGCGGCAGCGGCATCGAAACCACCTTCACCCAGGG
>CAYFKI010000239.1:0-1733 GCA_964343525.1 uncultured Cyanobium sp. | reverse complement strand
AGGGGGAAGACCAGGCCCTGGTGGCCATGACCCCCCTGTTGCCTTCCAGCGACGAACCCCAACTGTTGATCGCCGGCACCCTGGCCGATGCGGTGGAGGATCGGCTGGTGGATCTGTTCCACCGCCTGGGGGTGACGACGGTGCGCAGCCTGCCGCCCCGCCGCTCCACCGAGCTGCCGCCGGTGGGCAAGGGCACCAAGCTGCTGCTGGCCCAACCCTTCCTTAGCGCTACGGCCCGGGCGTTGGTGGCCCGCGGCGCCGAGCTGATTGCGGCGCCCTATCCCCTGGGAGTGGAGGGCAGCCGGGCCTGGATGGCAGCTGGAGCGGCCGCCTGGGGGGTGGCGCCCGAGCGAATCGCCCAGGTGCTCGATCCCCTGGTGGAGCGCGGCCAGCGGGCGTTGGCGCCCCACCGGGAGACGTTGGCGGGCAAACGCCTGTTTCTGCTCCCCGATTCCCAGCTGGAACCCTCCTTAGCGCGCTTTTTGAGCCGGGAATGCGGCATGGAACTGGTGGAGGTGGGCACCCCCTACCTCGATCGCCAGCTGCTGGATCCGGAGCTGGAGCTGTTGCCTGCGGGCACCGCCCTCAGTGAAGGTCAGGACGTGGAACGTCAGCTGGATCGGGTGCGCGCAGCCCGGCCCGATCTGGTGGTGTGTGGCATGGGCCTGGCCAATCCGTTGGAGGCAGAAGGCATCGCCACCAAGTGGTCGATCGAACTGGTGTTCAGCCCGATCCATGGCTGCGACCAGGCCGGCGATCTGGCCGAATTGTTTGCCCGGCCCCTGCGCCGCCGCTCCCTGCTCAGCTTTGCTTCCTAACGCCGATGGAACTCACGCTCTGGACCTACGAAGGACCGCCCCACGTGGGGGCCCTGCGGGTAGCGGCCTCGATGGAGGGGGTGCACTACGTGCTCCATGCCCCCCAGGGCGACACCTACGCCGATTTGTTGTTCACGATGATCGAGCGTCGGGATCGGCGTCCCCCCGTCACCTACACCACCTTCCAGGCCCGCGATCTGGGCGGTGACACCGCCGAGCTGGTGAAGCGCTCGATTGCCGAGGCGGTGGAGCGGTTCCAGCCGGAAGCCCTCCTGGTGGGTGAGAGCTGCACGGCCGAATTGATCCAGGACCAGCCCGGTGCCCTGGCTGCCGGCATGCCCCTGGGGGGAATCCCGGTGGTGAGCCTGGAGCTGCCGGCCTATTCCAAAAAGGAAAACTGGGGCGCCGCCGAAACCCTCTACCAATTGGTGCGGGGCCTGCTCAAAGACCAAATCCTGCCGCCGGGCAGCGCCAAACCCTCCCCCCAGCGCTGGCAGCAGGAGGGCCGGCGTCCCCGGGTCAACCTCTTGGGGCCGAGCTTGCTGGGGTTCCGCTGTCGCGACGACGTGCTCGAAGTGCGCCGCCTGCTCGATGGCCTGGGCATCGATGTGGCCGTGGTGGCGCCCCTGGGGGCTCGCCCGGCCGACCTGCTGCGGCTGCCGGAAGCCGATGCCAACGTGTGCCTCTACCCCGAGCTGGCCGGGCCGGTGTGCAGCTGGCTGGAGCGCAGCTTTGGCATGGCCACGGTGCGCACGGTGCCGATCGGCATCGGTGCCACCCGCGCCTTTCTGGAGGAGGTGTGCGGCCTGCTTGGCCTGGCGATCCCTGCCGATGCCGATGGGGCGACCTCTGGGGAGACCTCGCGGTTGCCCTGGTATTCGCGCTCGGTGGATTCCACCTACCTCACCGGCAAGC
>CAYFKI010000238.1:0-2441 GCA_964343525.1 uncultured Cyanobium sp. | reverse complement strand
GCTTCTCGGCCATCCAGGTGAGCAGGCTGGCCAGCACCCGCTGGCTGGTGCCGCCATCGCTGCGGGGATCGCCGCCAAAGCCCTTGTCGATCTCATCGATCCACAGCACACAGGGGGCCATGGCCTCCGCCCGCTGGATCATGTCGCGGGTGCGGGCTTCTGAGGCCCCCACCAACCCGGCAAACAGCCGGCCCACATCCAGCCGCAGCAGGGGCATCGCCCAGCTGTGGGCAATCGCCTTGGCCGTGAGCGATTTGCCCGTGCCCTGGGGCCCCACCAGCAACACACCCCGCGGCAGGGGCAGCCCGTAGCGCGCCGCCTCCTCGCTAAACGCCCGATGCCGTTGCTCGAGCCAGAGCTTGAGCGATTCGAGGCCGCCGATATCGGCCGGGGTGGCCTCCGTTGGGCAGTACTCCAGCAGTTCGCTTTTGGCGATCGCCTGGCGCTTTTCTTCCAGCACATCGGCCAGGTCGTCCACGCCCAGTTGGCCGCGGCGGGCCAGGGCCCGGGCGGCGATTTGCCGCACCCGTTGTTCACTCAGCCCATGGCAGGCGGCGGTGAGCTGCTCCATCACCCCGGCTTCCAGGGGCTGGCCACTGGCGGCCGCAATCGACCCCAGCAATTGGCCAATCGCTGCGCCATCGGGCAAGGGCAACTCCAGCACCGTGATGCTGTCTTCCAGTTCGCGCGGCAGCTGCCATTCCGGCGCCGTGATCACCACCGTGCGGGGCACCTGGCGCAATTGGCTGGCCAGGTTGCGCAGCCGCCGGCAGATGCCGGCGTCATCGCAGTAGCGATGGAAATCGCGCAGCAGCAGGATGGCGCCCTGCTCTTTGGCCAAGCCATCTAGGCATGCCAGCGCTGCCATCGGATTGCGGGCGGCTTCCCCTTGGCGATTGACGTTGCCGCTCAGCCCGTCCACAAAATCCCAGCGCAGCAGGGTGCGGCCGCCCAGGCGCAGGGCGGCGGCTTCCAGCAGGGCTTCCACCCGTCCCTCCTCCAGGCTGCGAATCCAGAGGATGGGGGTGCGCGAGCGAATCAGCAGATCGAGTTGGTCGGCCCAGCCTTGGCTCATGGTGCAGCCGCGCTCACAGCTCGATTTGGCCCAGGGCCGCCCAGCGGGGATCGGTGCTGCCGCTTTGGCTGCTCCAGCGCTCGGGACCCGGGCAGTCGCTGCCGCATCGGCTCACCAGGGGCCACTGCAGGCTGAGCTGCTCAAACACCCAGCGCTCCGGATCAAACTGGCCGTGGGGATCAAGGGTTTCCGAGAGGGCCCCCTCCATGCCGTTGGCCTCCAGGCTGAGCCCGTCGTGCTCCCAGTCCTCGGGGTCTGCAGCCAGGGTGTCGCCCAGGCCCAGCACCTCCTCACAACGCATCGTGAGCGGGTGGTTGAACGACTGCAGGCAGCGATCACAGCAGAGGTTCACCAGGGTTTCGGCCTCGCCTTTGACCTGGAGCAACGTGCCCTGGTGCTGCACATGCAGCTGGCCCTTTACGGGGGTGAGGGCGTTGAGCCCATCGATGGCCTGCTCAAAGCTCCAGGCCTTGCCCGCTTCGAGGTGCTTGAGATCCGCAATCGGAACCGGACGCAGCAGATCAGCCATGGCGCAGCAGGGAGCTGGGGCTACTTCTTGCCCTTGGGTTCAAACGGCAGTCGGTTGGCACCGCCGCCGGGGCCGCCGGCCGTAACCGGTTGCTGGGCCAGTTGTTGATCGAGGATCGCCTGCAGGTTGTCGGGCAAGGCTTCGCGCGAGAGCAGGAAGGTTTGCAGGGCCTGGAAGATGTTGGCGATCACCATGTAGAGCAGCACCCCCGCCGGCAGGGGGAAAAACAGGAACATGCCGGTGATCATCACCGGGGTGATCTTGTTGGCTGTGGATTGCTGGGGGTTGGGGGGCATGCCGATCCCCGAGAGGATCTGGGAGGCAAACAGGCTGGCGCCGAAGCCCGCCACCAGGATTGCGATATCCCAGTTGACCGCGCCATCGGTCATGAAGCCCACCTGGCCGAGGGCCTTGATGAACAGGAAGCCGCTGCGGGCGGCCAGGCCAGGGATCTTGGCCTCCACGGTGGCATCACCCGGAGCCAGGGCCGTGATCGTGCCGTTTTGATCCACCGACACCACCCCATCCCCCTTGGTGACGCTCCAGCTGGGGGTGAAGGCGTCGCCGTTGTCGATGCCCTTGAGCACGGAAGCAAAGCTGTCGCCAGTTTTGGTGTGCAGGGAGACTTGGGAGCTGTCGCCCACGCCCAGCTTGGTGCCGCCTTCCAGGCTGGCAATCACGGGCACGTGGTTGGTTTCGGTGACGAAGATCGAGTGGCTGGCGCTGTTAAAGGGTTTGGGCTCCACCGCCGCGATTTGGTCGGCAGGCAGCACCTTGAGGTTCAAGGTGTAGGGCACATCGGCAAACGGTGAGCCCCGCAGGGTGGCGAACAGGGCG
>CAYFKI010000237.1:0-2445 GCA_964343525.1 uncultured Cyanobium sp. | reverse complement strand
ACGGAGTTGTTGAAATTGCCGGCCCGAAGGCGCGTGCGCAGTAAGTCCTTGCCGCTAAAGCTGGTGTCGAGGCTCAGCTGCAGGTTGTAGTTAAAGGTGGGCTGGCTTGGAAAAGGTTCCGCCGTGCCGTGGATGTCATCGGTTTCCAAGGCATTGCGCACGCCGCCCATCACCATCTGGGCCTTCCCCGCCAACTTGGTGGTGGGAGCGAAGGAATTGGCCTCAAGTACACCCACACGGCCATCGAGCCCCTTCGATCGCCCCTTGAGGGCGGCCAGTTCAGCGCTGAATTCACGGAGCAGGGCCTTGAGCGCATCGGTGCTTTCCGTGACCCGCTCGAGGCAGGCGCTGAGCAGGGCGGCCGCCTCAAACCGCGCGATGGACCGGCCACCAGCAAAGGCGCCATTGGGGTAGCCCGCTCCGCAGCCGTAGCGCTCCACCAGGCTGGAGAGAGCCGAATAGGCCCAATCGGTGGGCAGCACATCGCTGAACTGGCTCAGCTGCCCAGCCACCTGGGGCACACCAGCAGCCGTTTCGGCGGCCCAAGACGTAGCCGGATCCAGCAACGCCATCGCCGGCGACAGCAGGGACAACACCAAAGAGCAGGGACGCGCCGCAGCCGATGGACGCCTGATCAAGCCCATGGCCCTAGCCATCGAGGCCCCCAGCTGGAAACGCGCAAGCGCCACCGCCGCCCATCGCAATTGAGAATCACTCGCAGCAGGTTAGGAGCTGCTGGTGGATGGCGCCTCAGCGGCTGTCCGCTTGAGCCGCCGGCACAGGGCCGCCAGCGCCAGGATCAACGCAAGCGGGGCCTCGCCCCAGCGGTCGTAGGGCGTGAGGGCGGTGAGCTGGGGCACGGCAAACACCCCCGTCGCCGCCCGCCCTTCAGGCAGGCGCTGCTGCACCACCCCCCGCGCCGACACCAGCAGGCTGGGGCCTGTGTTGGCCACACTCACCACAGCCCGGCCCGTTTCGATCGCCCGCAGCTGGGCCATCGCCGCAAATTGCTGCTGGAGCATCGGCGGATAGGGATCGAGGTTGGCGCTGAGCAGCAACCAAAGCGCCCCATCACGGCTGGCCTGCGCCAGGGAGGCCCCATCGGAGAGCTCGTAGCAAATCGCCGCCCCAATGGCTCCCTGGGGTCGCCATAGCAGCCGGGACGCAGGCCCAGGCTCAATGCCACCGACTGCCGAAAGGCCGCTCCAGCGCACCAGCTGGGCCAGGGGCACCCATTCCCCCAGGGGCACCACCCGGTGCTTATCCAGCCATCCCGTTGGTGTGGTTTGCCCGGGTTCAAAACGCAGCAGGCTGCTGCGCTGCTCCACGTCAGAGCCTTGCTCCTGCCAGCGGAAGCCGCCGGCGATCAGCTCAACGCCAACGGGCTCAGGCAGGGAGGGCTCAAGCCCCAGGGCGCCTTCTGGCAACAGAACCGCATCCACCTGGCGGCTGTCTCCTTCTTGCAGGGCCGCCTGGAGCCGGCGCTGCATCACCGCCTGTTGATCCAGTTCAAACTTTTGGCGCGTGGGGATCGCGGGCTGAAGCACCAGCACCCGCTCGACGCGCTGACCCTGCAGGGGAATCGCCGCCAACGCCAGGGCCCCACCAGCGTGGGCAGCCAACAGCAGGGCTGCGGTGATCAGGGTCCAGCGGCGCCGGGCCGGGCCCAGCCAGCACCGCCAAAGGCACCAGCCGATCAGCAGCTGCACCGCCGCCACCAAACCACCGCCCCCGAGGGCCGCCAGTCCGGCCAGGGGGCGATCGCCAGGCAAAGCCGACGCCCCCAGCCCCAGCCAAAACAGGGGCCCCTTGGCCAGCAGCACCTCCACCAATCCCCAGGTGGCCGAGAGGATCAGGGCACTGCTGAGGCGGCGGGGCTCCAGGCGGCGGGCCAGCCAAAGCCAGGCAGCCAGCAGCAGGCCGCCGGCGGCGGCACACAGCCCCAACAACAGCCAACACAGCGGCAGGCTCAACGGCAGGGGCACGCCAATCCAATCCAGCGGATGCAGGCCCAAGAGCCAGCGGTGGCTCACCAGCACCGCCAGCGCGCCCCACAGCCCTCCGGCCGCCAGAGGCAACGCCGATGCCCCGAGGGCCCAAAGGGGCACCAGTGCCAGCCACAGCAACGGGGGCAGACCCAAAGGAGGCAGGGCCAATCCGGCCAGCAACCCAGCGGCGGCGCTGGCCCACCACCCCATCCGGCGCATGGCTCCCATGGGCTGAGAGCCTAAGAGCGGGGGCGACTCGGCAGAATCCCCCCATTCCGTGCAGCCACCTCGGCCCACCCATGCGCGACATCCTGATCAGCTCGGCCGTCTGCGTGGCCTGCCTGCTGCTGGCTCTTGTGAGTCAGCTGGTCAATCCCACCACCGTGGAGGCCGCCGCCCCGGCCCTCAGCCGTGAGGGCGTCAGCCAAGCCGCGGTGGGGGCCAGCCAAACCGGCAG
>CAYFKI010000236.1:0-2447 GCA_964343525.1 uncultured Cyanobium sp. | reverse complement strand
CCGAGGGTGAGCCCTGGCCCGCCCTTCTGACAGGCGATTTGGCGGAGCTGGCCAGCACCGATCCGGCCAGGTTGGCGATCCCCAGCCCAATGGCAGCGTCAGCTGAGGGGCCACGGCCAGGCGACTCGGGCCAGGAGAGGGTGTTACTGCTGGCCCTCACCCCGGGCGATCGCGGCGCCGCCCAGCGCCTGATCGGCGAATTGGAAGGCTTGGTGCGCAGTGCCGGCAGCCTGCCGGTGGGGGTGGTGGAGCAACGCCGCAGTCAGGTGTCCCCCCAGACGATCTGGGGCGAAGGCAAGGTGGCCGAAGCGGCCCTGGAAGCCCGGCGGCTCGGCGCCACCCTGGTGGTCACCGACCGCGAGCTCACCCCCGTGCAAGCCCGCAACCTGGAACGGTTGCTGGATTTGCCCGTGAGCGATCGCAGCGAACTGATCCTCGACATCTTTGCCCAACGGGCCGCCAGCGCGGCCGGCCGCCTGCAGGTGGAGCTGGCCCAGCTGCGCTACCGGCTGCCCCGCCTCAGCGGCAGGGGGTTGAGCCTCTCCCGCCAGGGTGGGGGCATCGGCACCCGGGGTCCTGGGGAGACCCAGCTGGAAAAGGACCGGCGCGCCATTGCCCGCCGGATCGAGCGGCTGCAGCGGGATGTGAAACAGCTGGGAGAGCACCGCGCCCGGCTGCGCCAAAGCCGCAGCGGCCTGAAGCGGCTCGCCTTGGTGGGTTACACCAACGCCGGCAAAAGCTCCCTACTCAATGCCCTCACCCGGGCCACGGGTAGCGGGGCGGTGTTGGCGGAAAACAAACTGTTTGCCACCCTCGATCCCACCACCCGGCGCCTGGAATTACCGGATCCAGATGGCACCGGCAGCACCCCCTTGCTGCTCACCGACACCGTGGGCTTCATTCGTGATTTGCCGCCACCCTTGATCGAGGCGTTTCGCTCCACCCTGGAGGAGACCCTGGAAGCCGATGGACTGCTGATCGTGGTGGATCTTTCCGACCCAGCCTGGCCCGAGCAACGCAGCACCGTGCACGCCATCCTCGATTCGCTGGGTTCCCAGGCTCCCCGCCGCCTGGTGGCCAACCAGATCGATCGCTGCCCTGCCGGTGAGATGGAGCGGGCCAAGGTGCTCGAGAGCGATGGGCTGTTTGTGTCGGCCACCGAGGCCCTGGGGCTGGGACACCTCAAAGCAGAACTGCGCCAATGGCTCCAGACGCCATGAAAGTGCTCGGCCTGATGAGCGGCACCAGCGCCGATGGCGTGGATGCGGTGCTGGCCAGCTTTTCGGGGCGCCCCAGCCGCCCCCGCTGGCGGATCCTGGAGCGCTTTTCCCTTGGTTACCCCAGCGACCTACGCCGGGCTCTGGTGGCCGCTGGCCAAGGCGAACCGCTCAGCAGCGCAGCGTTTCTAGAGCTGGGTGAAGCCCTCACCGCCCAGCATGGGCTGGCGGCCAAGGGCTGTGATCCCAAGGGCGAAGCGCAGCTGGTGGGCTGCCATGGCCAAACCCTGTGGCACCGTCCCCCCACGGCCGGGCGCCAGGGCGCCAGCTGGCAATGGCTGCAGGCACCCGCCCTAGCCCAGGAGCTGGGCAGGCCCGTGGTGTTCGACTTCCGCGCCGCCGATCTGGCCCTGGGCGGGCAGGGCGCACCGCTCGTGCCTGCGGCGGATGGGGCCCTGCTACCCCCGATTGGGGGCTGGCGGGCCCTGCTCAATCTGGGGGGCATCGCCAACCTCACCCTGCTGCCCCCCGCTTCGGGCCCCGAAGCCCAAGCGGCGATCAGGGGCTGGGATTGCGGTCCGGCGAACACTCTGCTGGATCTGGCGGTGCAGCAGTTCAGTGGCGGCCAGCGCAGCTTTGATGCCGATGGGGCCTGGGCCCGTCAAGGCCGAATGGATGGGGAACGGATCGAAACCTGGCTAAAAGAGCCCTACTTCCAACTGGCTCCACCCAAATCCACCGGGCGCGAGCTGTTCGGCCAAGCCGATCTGGCCCGGCGCTTGGGCGAGCTGGGGCCCGATCCCGCCGATGCCCTGGCCACCCTCACCGCCTTCACCGCCGCCGTGGTGGCCCAGGATCTTGCCCAGGGTCCACCGGTCCTGGAGCTGCTGGTGGCCGGTGGCGGCAGCCGCAATGGGCTGCTGCTCGAGCAACTCAGACGTCGCTGCCTGGGGGTCGCGGTGCGCCCCTTAGCCGAGCTGGGGATTGGCGACAGCGATCGCGAGGCCCTGGCCTTTGCCCTGTTGGCCTGGTGGCATTGGCGCCGCCATCCCGGCAACCTGCCCTCCGTGACCGGTGCATCCCGGCCTGCGGTGCTGGGGGTGTGCGTGCGGCCGGGCTAGGGCCGTTGCAGACGCAACCGGCGCGGCGCGCCCCGTAACCGGCGCGAGGGTTGTTGCTCCCGCTGCTCCAAGGCCTGGCGGAAGCGATTGGCCGATTCCAATTTGGCTT
>CAYFKI010000235.1:0-2475 GCA_964343525.1 uncultured Cyanobium sp. | reverse complement strand
CTGCCGAGCGATTGGGCCGCATCCACCAGCAGGTAGGGATGGGACGGATGGGCGGCCAGTTGCTGGGCCACGGCCGCAATCGGCATCACTTGGCCGGTGTTCCACAGCAGGTGGGAGAGCACCACCAGCCGGGTGTGGGGCGTGAGGGCTGCCTCCAGCCGCGTTTGGATGGCCGGGGCGGCACTGGCTGCATCGCCCCGCAGGTCGGCCACGGGCAGGTTGGCCAGGCTGAGCCCATGGCGGCGGGCCAATTCCCGGCAGGCCGCCACCACGCCCGGGTGCTCGCAATCGCTGATCAGCAGCTCATCGCCAGCTCGCCAGGGCAGCCCCCACAGCGGCAACACGCAGCCGCTGGTGACGTTTTCACTGAAGGCCACCCGGTGGCTGCCCACCCCAAACCAATGCCCCAACTGCAGCCGCAGCCGGGCGGTGGTGCGCTCCACCAGCGGCCAAACATCACCGGTGAAGGGCCCCAATTCCTGGATCTGGCGCCAAGTAGCGGTGATTGCCTCAAGCGACGGGGTCGGTAGAGGACCCTGCCCCCCATAGTTGAAGTAGGTCTTGCCCGCGAGGGCGGGGCAGTGATCCCTCAGTGCCATCCGTTGTGGTCAATCATGATGGTTTGATCATCTGCTTTGTTGATAACAAAGGGGCTGCAGTTGGCCTGGTTTTGTTGTTAGCTCAGCTCCGGCTAAGCACGTTTTGCAGGAGTGCAGCGAGTTCCTCCAGCTCCTCGCGATCGAGGATCCAATCGCCGTTTTGCACTTTGGTGACGTGCTCGGATTGGAGCATCCAGCCATCTTCCAATTGAGCGACCACGAAATGGGTGGAGTTGTATTGGCTCATGGGGCCGCGATGGTGCTGCGTTTCAACCCTCTCTTTAGCCCGGATGCGAGCAGGCTGCCCAATGCGAAAGCGCCTGCCTAGCTTGGCCCAGCCGCTGTTGTTTGGCTTGATGCCCAACCTGCCCCTGCTGCTGGCCACCACGGTGGTGCCCTTTGTGCTGAAGCTCCTGGGGGCGCTGGCGTTTTGGGTGGTGGGCGGCTGGTTGATCCAGCTGGCTGCGCGGGTGTTGCGCAAGGCCCTGCGCCATAGCCGCTTTGATCCCACGGTGGCGGGCTATCTGGTCAACATCACCGCGGCCCTGCTGCGGGTGATGTTGGTGGTCGCCATCCTGGGCTTCTTCGGCATTCCCACCGCCAGCTTCGCCGCCCTGTTGGCCGGTGCGGGTGTGGCCATCGGTGCCGCTTGGAGCGGCATGCTCGGCAACTTTGCGGCCGGTGTGTTTCTGCAGATCTTTCGCCCCTTCAGCGTGGGTGATGCCATCTGCGCGGCTGGCGTCACGGGCACCGTTGAAGAGATCGGCATGTTTGTGACCGCGATCTTGGGCCCCGATCACGTGCACAACATCGTGCCCAATTCCAAATTGTTTGGCGACACGATCCAAAATTTCTCGTCCCATCCCTATCGCCGCGTTGATATCACCGTTCAGCTCGACCACGCCGCCGATGTGGATCAGGTGATTCCGTTGATTCGCCAGGGTCTAGCTGGGATTGCCAACCAATATCCCGGCATCGCTGCCGATGTAACGGTGCTGGAAATCAATGGCCGCGGCCCGAAGCTGGCGGTGCGTCCATTCACCCCCACCAGCACCTACTACCAGGTGTTAACCGACACCAACCGCATGCTGGCCCAGCTCCTCAGTGCCCATGGCATTCCGGTGCCCCGCTGGCCCCTGGAACTGCAGGCCGAGCCCTAGAGCACTTGGCCCACCGCCACGGCGGCGATGGCGGAAAACAGGGTGATTCCCAGGGCGGTGAGCGGGTTTTGGCCCTGGGCCACGGCCACGGTGGTCACCACGCCAGCCCCGAGGCAGGCCACGGCCAATTGGGTGACGAGCTCCTGGCGGGAACGGGGGCTGGGGCTTGGAGTCAAGGCCGTGCCTGCGACATAGCGCGACCGTAGGGGCGTTTGATCGGTGGCTTGAGCCGCCCAACCCCGGTTGTTACGTGCCGTCGGAGTTCGTTACGCCTCGCAATCTGCTGGCGGGCCGGGCCCGGCCGCTGGAGGCCCATCGCTGCAGCGCCTCCAGCTGTTCTTTGGCGGTGCGCGACAGGGGCACCAGCTGGGAGGCGGCCGCAATCAGATCCGCCTCACCGATGTCGCGGCCTTCGCCGAAGGCCAGGTGCATGGCTTCGATCACGGTTTGCTCCAGCTCCGCTCCGGAGAAGCCGGCGGTGCGATCGGCGAGCACCGCCAGGGGAATGGTGTGCTGGGGCCTACGCCGACGCAGCTGCAAATCGAGAATCGCTTTGCGCTCGTCGCTGCTGGGGAGATCGAGCAGGAAGATTTCATCGAAGCGGCCCTTGCGCAGCAGCTCCGCCGGCAGCTTTTCCACCCCATTGGCGGTGGCCACCACAAACACAGCACTGGTTTTCTCCGCCATCCAGGTGAGCAGGCTGGCTAGCACCCGCT
>CAYFKI010000234.1:0-2477 GCA_964343525.1 uncultured Cyanobium sp. | reverse complement strand
TGGCCGCCTGCCGGATCGAGGGGGTGTCGTTTGCCGAATTGCGCCAGGCCGTGGCCGCCCTCCAACCCCCCGGGCGGCGGTTTGATTTCCGGGGCAGCTGGCAGGGCCGCCTGGTGGTGGACGACTACGCCCACCACCCCAGCGAAGTGGCCGCCACCTTGGCCATGGCCCAACTGATGTTGAGCAGCGGCCGCAGTCCGTTGCCGATCAGCCCCAAGCGCCTGGTCACGGTGTTCCAGCCCCACCGCTACAGCCGCACGGCCCAATTCCTCGATGGGTTTGCCCAGGCGCTCAGCCAAACGGAGCGGGTGGTGATTGCCCCCCTCTATGCCGCCGGTGAGGCACCGATCAACGGCGTCAGCAGTGGGGCCCTGGCCAAGGCCATCCAACGGCTCTCGCCCCGCTGCAGTGTGGGCGTGGCGGCCGATCTCGATGACCTGGCCCGCCAGGTGGCGGCCATCAGCCAGGAGGGCGATCTGGTGCTGGCGATGGGAGCCGGCGATGTGAACAGCCTCTGGGATCGGCTGCACCGTCTTCCGGCCCACGGAGATGCGGTGCCCCTGGCCGCCTAGGGCCGATGGTGGCAGCCCCCAGCCCGCCGACCAGCCTGCGCCAGGCCATCGGCCTGGATGGCTTCACCACCTGGAAGGTGGGGGGCCCGGCTGAATGGTTTGCCGAGCCCGAGAGCACGGCGGAGTGCATCGCCCTGGCGACCTGGTGCCAGCACCAGCGGCTGCCACTGCACTGCATTGGGGCCGGATCGAATCTGCTGGTGGGTGATCGCGGCCTCGCCGGCCTCACCCTCTGCCAGCGCCGCCTGCAGGGCAGCCAACTGGATGGGGCCAGCGGTTGGGTGGAAGCCGCCGCGGGCGAACCAATCCCCACCCTGGCCCGCAAGGCCGCCAGGGCCGGCCTCAGCGGCCTGGAGTGGGCCGTGGGCATCCCCGGCACCGTGGGCGGGGCGGTGGTGATGAATGCGGGTGCCCAGGGGGGCTGCACCGCCGACTGGCTCCACTCGGTGCGCCTGCTCGACCCCCACAATCCGGGCCAAACCGTGGAATGGAGCGCCACAGAGCTGGCCTTTGGCTACCGCCAGAGCCGGTTACAGCAGGAACCCCTGATCGTGCTGTCGGCACGCTTTCGCCTGGATCCCGGCCATGACCCCAGCGCCATCACGGCCCGCACCAGCGCCAATCTGCTCAGCCGCACCAGCACCCAGCCCTACCAGCAACCCAGTTGCGGCAGTGTTTTTCGCAATCCAGAGCCCGAAAAGGCGGGGGCCCTGATCGAAGCCCTGGGCCTCAAGGGGCTACAGATCGGCGGCGCCCAGGTGTCCCCCGTGCACGCCAATTTCATCGTCAACACCGGTGGGGCCACCGCCGCCGACATCGATGCCCTAATCGCCGCGGTGCAGCGGCGGGTGCTGGAGGCCCACGGCATCCACCTGCACCCGGAGGTGAAACGCCTCGGCCTGGGCGCAAACCCAACGCAAGCCGCCCTTTAGCCTGCGGGGAGCAATTGGTTTGGCATGGCTGGCTTCGGACTCCCCAACTTTGGCCAGCTCACCGAAGCCTTCAAAAAGGCCCAGGAACTGCAGCAAAACGCCCAGAAGCTGCAGGAAGAACTGGATGCGATGGAACTCGAGGGCGCCAGCACCGACGGCCGGGCCCGGGTGTGGCTCTCCGGCAACCAACAGCCGATCAAAGTGAGCCTGGCCCCCGAACTGTTGGCGGAAGGCCAGCAAGCCAGTGAAACCGCCGTGCTCGAAGCCCTCAAGGCGGCCTACGAGCTCTCCACCGGCACGATGAAAGGCCGCATGGAAGAACTCACCGGCGGGTTGAATCTCAACCTTCCTGGGTTGGGCGGCTAGGGCTCGCCATCGAGCAGCTCCTGGCGTTGTCGGCGCCGGGAACCTTGCCGCAGGGACGGATCAAGCCGGGGTTCCAGGCGGTTCCCCCGCTGGCGCAGGCCCGGCAGCTCGCTGCGGCCGCCACTGCGCTCCTGGCGTTCCGCTTCGGCCAAACCATCGGCCAGGCATTGGCTGTACAGCGGGTAGCGATCCCAGTCGCTGCCCATGGCGCAGCCCGGATCGCCCTGGTGCAGGCAGTTGCTGAAACGACACGCCTGCTGCTGCAAACGCTGGCGCAGCTCAGGAAACAACCCCGCCAGCAGGGTGGGATCCTCCGGCAGCTGGGGCCGGTTGAACCCGGGGGTATCGGCCACCAGGGCCCCCGGGGCCAGGGCAAACAACTCCACATGCCGGGTGGTGTGGCGCCCCCGCTGCAACCGGCCCGACACCGCCCCGACCCGCAGGTCCAGCTCGGGCCTAATCGCATTGAGCACGCTGCTTTTGCCCACCCCCGAAGGGCCGCAGAGCACCGCAAGACCCGGTTCAGACAGCCGCTGTTTCAGGGCCTCCAGGCCCGCACCGGTGCGGGAAGAAATCGCCAACGCCCCATACCCCCACGCCTGCATGC
>CAYFKI010000233.1:1381-2494 GCA_964343525.1 uncultured Cyanobium sp. | reverse complement strand
CGTCGATGTAGGTGAAATCGCGACGCATTTGGCCCTGGTTGAACACCCGGATCGGCTCGCCCGCCAGGATCGCCTTGGCAAACAGCATCGGCGCCATATCCGGCCGGCCCCAGGGGCCATACACGGTGAAAAAGCGCAAGCCCGTGGCGGGCAAGCCATAGAGATGGCTGTAGGTGTGCGCCATCAGCTCATTGGCTTTTTTCGTGGCCGCATACAGGCTCACCGGGTGGTTCACCGGCTGGCTTTCGGCAAAGGGCATGGCCTTGTTGCCGCCATAGACCGAACTGCTGGAGGCGTACACCAGGTGCTCCACGCCGTGGTGACGGCAGCCCTCAAGGATGGAGCCAAAGCCCACCAGGTTGGCCTGGATGTAGGCGGCGGGATTCTCCAGGGAGTAGCGCACGCCGGCTTGGGCCGCGAGGTGCACCACCGCCCTCGGCTTGACGGAAGCGAACAGATCCGCCATCGCCTCACCATCCGCCAGATCGAGCCGATGGAAACTCCAGCCAGGGGCGGCCAAGCCATCCAGGCGCGCCTGCTTCAGGGCGGGGTCGTAGTAGCTGTTGAGGTTGTCGAGGCCGACCACCTGCTCGCCGCGCCCCAGCAATCGTTCACAAACGGCGGCTCCGATGAAACCGGCAGCACCGGTCACGAGCACGGGCCCGCTCATGCCATCACCAAGTCCCGGAAATAGGCAATGGTGGGTTCCAGGCCCTGTTCCAGAGGCACCTTAGGGGCCCAACCCAATTCGGCTCGGGCCAGATCAATCACCGGTTGGCGCTGCAGGGGATCGTCCTGGGGCAGGGGTTGATCCACAAAGGCCAACTCGGGATTGATGCGCGCGCGCACCAATTCCGCGAGCTGCCGAATCGTGAATTCAGAGGGATTGCCGATGTTGATCGGACCCGAATGGCGGCCGTTCATCAGCCGAATCAGGCCCTCCACCAGATCATCCACATAACAAAAACTGCGGGTTTGACTGCCGCCTCCATAGAGGGTGAGGGGCTCCCCACGTAGAGCCTGGACAATGAAATTGCTGACCACCCGGCCATCGTCAGGCAGCATGCGCGGACCGTAGGTGTTGAAGATGCGCACGACGCGAATCTCGGTGCC
>CAYFKI010000233.1:279-1371 GCA_964343525.1 uncultured Cyanobium sp. | reverse complement strand
CGGCGATGCGCTTGCCCTCGTCGTAGCAACTGCGAATGCCGATCGTGTTCACACAGCCCCGGTAGCTCTCGGGCTGGGGATGCACCTCGGGATCGCCGTACACCTCGCTGGTGCTCGCGAGCAGCAGCCGGGCCCCCACCCGCCGGGCCAGCCCGAGCATGTTGTAGGTGCCTAAAAAGCTGGTTTTGGCGGTTTTGATCGGGTTGAACTGGTAGTGCACCGGTGAGGCCGGGCAGGCCAGATGCCAGATGCGATCCACTTCAAGCCGAATGGGCTCGGTCACGTCGTGGCGGATCAGCTCAAAGCGCGGATGGCCAATCCATTGCTGAATGTTCACCTTGCGGCCGGTGAAGTAGTTGTCGAGGCAGATCACCTCCTCGCCGGCCTGCATCAGCCGATCAACCAGGTGCGAACCCACGAAGCCGGCTCCGCCGGTAACCAGGTTGCGGGTGAGGGAAGCAGGCATGGTTTAGCCCTCCCCCACGCGCCAAACCTGGAGCCCAGCCTCACGGGCTGCTTGGGCATCGGCTTTGGCACGGGCATCAAACAACCAGGCCGGCTGTCGCATCACCGCAGCGATGGCCTGCCAATCCAGAGAAGCAAAGTCGGCCCACTCGGTGAGCAGCAACACGGCATCGGCCCCAGATGCCGCCTCGACGGCGGACTGTGCCATCTGCCAGCCACCAACACCGGCCGAGCTGATGGGATTGCCTTCCGGGGGAATTGGTGCCTGATCCAGATCGCGGGCAATCTGACCATCCGACACCTTGGGATCCACGATCATCAGCTGGGCCCCTTCCTCCAGTAGGTCGCGGCAGATGCGGATGGCCGGGGATTCGCGGGTGTCGTTGGTGTCGGCCTTAAAAGCGAACCCGAAAACCGCCAGGCGCTTCCCTGTGACGGTGCCAAACAACTTGGTCACTGCCAAGCGGGCAATCCGGTGCTGCTGCCAAGTGTTGAGGGCCACCACCTGCTCCCAGTAGCCGGCAACCTCCTCAAGGCCGTAATAGCGGCAGAGGTAAACCAGGTTGAGGATGTCTTTCTGGAAGCAGCTGCCGCCAAAACCGGGCCCAGCCTGCAGAAATTTCGAAC
>CAYFKI010000233.1:0-269 GCA_964343525.1 uncultured Cyanobium sp. | reverse complement strand
CTCACGCACATCAGCACCCGTGGCTTCACAAAGGGCGGCGATGCTGTTGATCGAGCTGATCCGCTGGGCCAGAAAGGCATTAGCCGTGAGCTTGGAGAGTTCACTGCTCCACAAATTGGTGCGCAGGATCCGCTCCGGGGCGACCCAATGGCCATAAATCCCAGCCAGGGCTTCAATCGCGTCGGCATTTTCCCCGCCAATCAACACCCGATCCGGATTCTCAAGGTCGCTGATCGCCGTGCCTTCGGCGAGGAATTCCGGATTGGAGA
>CAYFKI010000232.1:0-2511 GCA_964343525.1 uncultured Cyanobium sp. | reverse complement strand
TGCCGTCGGCATCCACCACCCGCAGGTTGGGGTAGCTGATGCGTTCATTGATGTTGGGCAACTCCCGCACGGGAGCCCGGCGGTCAAAACGGGGACGAGGAGGCATTCAGGGGTGGGTCGGGCAGGGGGTGAGGGTTTGCTGGTTGCGCCAGGCGGCTTGATCAAGCCTTGAGGCAGCAGTTCACCCTAGAACGCGCGCCACCGCCTGCAAGCATTGGTCAAGCTGTTGGCTTGGATCGGAGCCCTCAATCCACTGGGGCTGGTGCTGGCGGCGAAACCAGGTGCGCTGCCGTTTGGCGAATTGGCGCGTGCGCTGTTCGGTGATGGCGATGGCCTCCGCTTCGGTGAGATCGCCTGCGATCACTTGCTTGGCTTCGCCATAGCCGATCGTGTCGAGCAGGGGTAGGTCGGCGCCATAGCGGGCGATCAGGCCGGCGGTTTCGGCCACCAAGCCGTCTTGATAGAGCTGGCGGGTGCGTTCGGCAATCCGCTCGCCGCCATTGCTGGGATTGAGCCCCAGCTCCAGCACCCGCCAGGGCGGTGGGCTTTGGTTTTGTTGGGCGCTGAGGGGTTGGCCCGTGGCGTAAAGCACCTCCAGGGCGCGCTGGGTGCGCACCGCATCGGCCTCAGCAATGCGCGCCGCGGCAATCGGATCGGCCTGGCGCAGCAATTGGTGGCAGCTGGCTTGCCCTAAGGCCTCGAGTTGGGCCCGCAGGGCTGGCTGCGGCGGCACGGCCGGGGGTTGGAGCCCCTGGGTGAGGGCCTTGATGTAGAGGCCCGTGCCGCCAGCCAACAGGGCCATGCCGGTGCGTTGGTGTTCGGCGGCGATGGCCGGTTCGGCGATGGCCCGAAACGCGTGCAGGTTGATCGGATCGTCGGGATCGCGCAGGTCGAGCAATTCGTGGCGTACGGCGGCGCGCTGGGCGGCCGTGGGCTTGGCCGTGCCCACATCCATCTGCCGGTAAAGCTGGCGCGAATCCACATTCAGCACCGCCAGCCCCAGGGCTTGGGCCAGTTCGATCGCCAGGGCGGTTTTGCCACTGGCGGTGGGCCCCAGCAACACGATCACGAGGGGCTGGTTGGCGAGGGAAATCAGGGCTGCAGCGGCGGCACTCTTCCCACAATGCCGACCGGTGCAGGCTCTGGTCGGCGGTGGTAAATTGCCCTTTGGAAAAGGGATGTTGAACGCCCTCGTCCTTCGATTTGCCCCGGTTCGATCAGCCCCGGGATCACGTTCTCCCGTGCTGAACCCCTGGGGATTCCTTCCTGCATGAGCGCCTCCAGCCAAGCCGACAGCCAAGCGTCCAGCAAAGTTCAGGCCGCCTACGGCGCCGAGCAGATCCAGGTTCTGGAAGGCCTCGAGCCCGTGCGCAAGCGCCCGGGGATGTACATCGGCTCCACCGGACCGCGGGGCCTGCACCATCTCGTGTACGAGGTGGTCGACAACTCCGTTGATGAAGCCCTCGCCGGGCATTGCGACCAGATCCTGGTGGTGCTCAACGACGACGGCTCCTGCGCCGTCACCGATAACGGGCGCGGCATTCCCACCGATATCCATCCCCGCACCGGCAAGAGCGCCCTGGAAACGGTGCTCACCGTGCTCCATGCCGGCGGCAAATTCGGGGCCGGTGGTTACAAGGTGTCCGGCGGCCTCCACGGCGTGGGCGTGTCGGTGGTGAACGCCCTGAGTGAATGGGTGGAAGTGACGGTGCACCGCCAAAACCAGGTGCACACCCAGCGCTTTGAACGGGGCGTGCCCATCGGCAGCCTGGCGTCGGCCCCTGCCCAGGGCGGCCGCACCGGCACCTCGGTGTGCTTTAAGCCGGATATCGAGATTTTTTCCACCGGCATTGTCTTCGACTACCAAACGCTCTCCTCGCGCCTGAGGGAGCTCGCCTATCTCAACGGCGGCGTGAAAATTGTGTTTCGTGATGATCGCGAAACCGCAAAAGATGCCGATGGCAATCCCCACGAAGAAATCTATTTCTACGAGGGCGGCATCAAGGAATACGTGGCCTACATGAATGCGGAAAAGGATCCGCTGCATGCCGACATCATCTATGTGAATTCCGAGAAGGAAGGCGTTCAGGTGGAGGCCGCCCTGCAGTGGTGCGTGGATGCCTACTCCGACAGCATCCTGGGCTTTGCCAACAACATCCGCACCGTGGATGGGGGCACCCACATTGAGGGCCTCAAAACGGTGCTAACCCGCACCCTCAACACCTTTGCCAAAAAGCGCGGCAAGCGCAAGGAAGCCGACGGAAACCTGGCCGGTGAAAACATTCGCGAAGGCCTCACCGCCGTGCTGTCGGTGAAGGTTCCTGACCCTGAATTTGAAGGGCAAACCAAAACCAAACTCGGCAACACCGAAGTGCGGGGCATCGTCGACACCCTGGTGGGTGAGGCCCTGGCTGAATATCTGGAATTCAATCCAGCCGTGATCGACCTGATCCTCGAGAAGGCGATCCAGGCTTTCAACGCAGCTGAAGCGGCCCGCCGGGCCCGCGAGCT
>CAYFKI010000231.1:0-2521 GCA_964343525.1 uncultured Cyanobium sp. | reverse complement strand
CCTGATCGGCGGCCCGCCCTCCCCTGACGAGACCCAGACCATGAGACACCAGTGCCGAGTCCCCCAACTGGGACGCCCCGCCGACCAACGCAAGGCCATGCTGCGTGGCCTGACCACCCAGCTGATCCGCGAGGGTCGGGTGACCACCACCAAAGCCCGCGCCAAGGCTCTGCGCGATGAGGCCGAGCGCATGATCAGCCTGGCCAAGGAGGGCAGCCTCGCCGCCCGTCGCCGCGCCATCGGCTACATCTACGACAAGCAACTGGTGCACGCCCTGTTCGATCGGGCCCAGGAGCGTTACGGCGAACGCAATGGCGGCTACACCCGGATCATCCGCACCGTCCCCCGTCGTGGCGACAACGCCGAAATGGCCATCATTGAGCTGGTCTGAGGCCATCGCGGCCCCTTCCTTTGAAGCCATCCAACCGCGACGGGCCTTGCCCGCTCGCGGTTTTTTTGTGGCCTGGCAGAGCGAAAGAGCACGCCTGAGGCCGCACCGATGAAGCCGGCACAGATTCAACGGATCGCCCTCTGCCTCCAGTACGACGGCGGGGCCTTTTGCGGCTGGCAGCGCCAACACAACGCCCCCAGCGTGCAGGAGCGACTGGAGGAAGCCATCGCCGCGCTCGACCCCCACCGCCCCGTCCACGCCGTGGCCGCCGGCCGCACCGACACCGGCGTGCATGCGGCGGGCCAGGTGGTGCACTTCGATGCGGCAGGCCCGATACCGGCCCAACGCTGGGCCAAGGCCCTCAATGGCCGCCTACCAGCCACGATTCGGGTGCGGGCAGCGGCAGCGGTTCCCGCCGATTGGCACGCCTGCTATGGCGCCAGTTACCGCCGCTACCGCTACACGATCTACAACGCCAAAACGCCGAATCTGTTTCTGGCCCCCTGGAGCTGGCACCGCTACCACGCCAGGCTCAATGAGGCGGCGATGGCGGAGGCCCTCACCGCCATGCTGGGCCACCACGACTTTGCCGCCTTCCAACGGGCGGGCAGCCGCCGTTCCCATAGCCGCACCACCGTGCAGGACGTGCGACTGGAACGCCACGGCGACCTGATCACCACCGAGATCCAGGCCAGCGGCTTCCTCTATGGCATGGTGCGGCTGCTGATGGGCCAACTGGTGGCCGTGGGCGAAGGGCGCTTGAGCCCCCAAGCCCTGCTGGAGCGCTGGCAGCAAAAACGGCGTGACGCGGTGAAAGAAGCTGCTCCACCACAGGGTCTTTGCCTGCTGCGGGTGGGCTATCCCGTGGAGGTTTTCCCCAAGGCCGCCTGGTATGATTGCCAACCGCGGTATGAGCTGGAGTTCGCAGATCCGCCCCCGGATCCTCCACAGCCCTGCCAGCCCCTTGAGGGCTAGCCGGCACCGGTTTGGCGAACCCCTATCTACCCCAGAGATCCAAGCCGCCAGCCCCGGCCATCCCCTGCAAGGACGGTGACAGGCCAAGCGGTAAGGTCACTACATCAGGTTGTTGTTGCCGCCTCGGCGCAACCCCAATCTTTGTCCCATCCGCTGCGATGGGTTTTCCCCATCCGGCCAGCCGGTGCCTGATCAGGCGACATGAACAAGACCCCCACTCCCTCTATCGATTCGCTCGACCGCCAGTGGTATCTGGTGGACGCTGAGAATCAAACCCTCGGTCGCCTGGCGAGCGAAGTGGCCCAGGTGCTGCGCGGCAAAAACAAGCCCTGCTACACCCCCCACCTCGACACCGGTGACTTCGTCGTCGTGATCAACGCCGACAAGATCCGGGTAAGCGGCAACAAAAACACCCAAAAGGTGTACCGCCGCCATTCCGGCCGCCCGGGTGGCATGAAGACGGAAACCTTCGCCCACCTCCAGGCCCGCCTGCCCGAGCGCATCGTGGAGAAGGCCATCAAAGGCATGCTTCCCCACAACGCCCTCGGCCGCCAGCTGTTCCGCAAGCTGAAGGTTTACAAAGGTGCTGAGCATCCCCACGCCGCCCAGCAGCCCCAGGTTCTTGCCCTCGATCCCGCCACTGCCGCCCAATGAGCACCCCCAACAAAGTCGTCTACTGGGGCACAGGTCGTCGTAAGACAGCCGTTGCCCGTGTGCGGGTTGTTCCCGGCAGCGGCGCCGTCACCATCAACGGCCGTCCTGGCGACAACTATCTCAACTACAACCCCGTTTATCTGGCAGCTGTCAAAGCTCCCCTCCAAACCCTCGGTTTGGCTGGCGAATACGACCTGCTGGTGAACGTGCGCGGCGGTGGCCTCACCGGCCAGGCCGATGCCATCAAACAGGGGGCGGCCCGTGCCCTGTGCGACCTGTCCCCCGACAACCGCAAGCCGCTCAAGACCGAAGGCCACCTCAGCCGGGACCCCCGCGCCAAGGAACGTCGCAAGTACGGCCTCAAAAAAGCCCGGAAAGCTCCCCAGTTCTCCAAACGCTGATTCGGGGCTTTCCCGTTTCACCCTTTGTTTTGTTCCTGCAGCCCCGGGGCCGCAGCTTCTCTCAGCCGTTTTCAGCCATGCCCAAGGCCGACATCCATCC
>CAYFKI010000230.1:0-2542 GCA_964343525.1 uncultured Cyanobium sp. | reverse complement strand
TGGCCCACGTGCAGGGCCCCGTTGGCGTAGGGGGGGCCGTCGTGCAGGGTGAAGGGTTCGCCGGGGTTCTGCTGGCTGAGCCGTTCGTAGAGCTGCTCCTCGGCCCAGAACGCCTGCAGTTCGGGCTCGCGCACCTTGGCGTTGGCGCGCATGGCGAAGGGCGTTTGCAGCAGGTTGAGTGTGTCCTTGTAGGAGGCCTGGCTGGAGGCGGGGGTAGCGGACACGGCGCCTGGGGCATCAACCGGGGATTATCCCGCTTCGCTGATCACCTCATCCACCTCCTCGAGCGAGCTCACCACAGGGGTGGCTGGGGCTTCGAGGGCTTCGGCCGCTTCCGGCGCTTCGGGGGATTCAGGGGCTTCGGGTCGCACCCAGCGTTTGGTGGTGGTCTTGGCCTGCTTGCCGGCGCCCAGCCAGCGGCCCAGGCCCTGGGCGGCTTCGGCCAGGGCGCTGTTGAGCGCGCTGATGGCGGCGCCCAGTTGCTGGAGGCTGGTGCTCCAGCGTTCTTTGGAACCCAGCCGGCTTTGCTCCTCGTCCGTGAGCTGGCGCCAGCGGCCTTGGCCCACTTCCCCGATCAGGCGGCCCATCAGTAGCCCTGCGCAGAGCACGCCGAGCATCGGAGCACCGCTGAGTCGATCCCGGCTGCTCACCAACACCAGCCCCAGCAGCAGCATCACCGCCCCCCAGGCCGCATCACGCGGGCGGCTGAGTTCGGTGGCCAGCAAGGGCACCAGCAGGATCGCCAGGCCCAGCACCAGCGCCAGCCCTCCGCCAAGGATGGCAACCATGGCCCAATTCAGTGCGCCATCCCACTTTGGCGGCGCCTGGGCGCTTGTCCGTAAAGTTCTCGCCTGCCCATCTGGCGGAATTGGTAGACGCGCTGGTTTTAGGTACCAGTGGCTTTGGTCGTGGGGGTTCAAGTCCCCCGGTGGGCATCCTCCTTTCCCTAAGTTGCACAGACGGGCTTGATCTGTGACCTTCTGTCTGAGGCAATGAGTTCAACGGCAACCGGACAGCTTCTGGGATGACACAGGCACTGGCTGCCAGCGCTGCTCCTGTGGCCGTGACCGAGCTGCCTCGCTCGGTGCCCAAGGAATTTCTGGATCCCCCCGCCGCTTGGAATCCCACGGTGGGCTTGTTTTTGGGGGGTTATGCCCTGGCGGCCCTCACAATCTGGGGTTGGTTTGTGGGGCATTGGCCCCTCACGCTGCTGCTGGCCACGGGCTTTTTGTCGCTGCATCTGGAGGGCACCGTGATTCACGATGCTTGCCATAACGCGGCCCACCCCAACCGCATCCTCAACGCCGTGATGGGCCATGGCGCGGCCCTGCTGCTGGGATTCAGTTTCCCCGTGTTCACCCGGGTGCATTTGCAGCACCACGCCCATGTGAACGATCCGAAGCACGATCCGGATCACATCGTGAGCACCTTTGGACCCTTGTGGTTGATTGCGCCCCGATTTTTCTATCACGAGTTTTTCTTTTTCAAGCGCCGTCTCTGGCGCCGTTATGAGTTGCTGGAGTGGGGGATTGCCCGCGGTGTGTTTGCCACCATCGTGATCGCCTCGATCAAGTTCGGCTTTCTCGATTTTGTTTTTAATTGTTGGTTTGCGCCGGCCTTGATGGTGGGGGTGACCCTGGGCCTGTTTTTTGATTACCTACCCCACCGGCCCTTTCAATCCCGCAATCGCTGGCACAACGCTCGGGTTTACCCAGGTCGTGCGATGAATTGGCTGATCATGGGCCAGAACTACCACCTGGTGCATCACCTGTGGCCGTCGATTCCCTGGTTTGAATACCGCCCGGCTTATCACGCCACCCAGCACATTTTGGATGCCAAGGGTTCACCGCAGCGGTTGGGGTTGTTTGAAACTCGCAGTGATGGCTTGAATTTTCTCTATGACATTTTTCTGGGTGTGCGCAGCCACCGCAAGCGCCGCAGCAAGCTGCGGCCCCTGGCTGCCCTCATGCCCACCCGGCATGCCCGCCGCCGGGTGCTCGAACTGCTCCATCGCACGGCGGTTTCGCCAGTGCGCTGATATTCCCTAATTAATCCGCCAGGATTTTGGGAACGCGGAAGAAGTCGCCCTCGCGCAGGGGGGCTTCATTGAGCAGGTCTTCGCGCACCTCGGTGGGCACCACCACGTCGTCGCGGGTCACGTTCACCACTTCAACGGCCCGAGTCGTGGGAGGCACGCCTTCGGTGTCCACCTGCTCGAGGTGGGCCACATACTCCAGGATTCGCTCCAGCTGGCCGGTGTAGGTGGCGATCTTCTCTTCCGGTAGATCGAGGCGGGCCAGGCCGGCCACCTTGCGCACGTCATCGGCGGAGATTTTGCTCATGGCGCGGATGGGGCCCGACTCGGGCTCCGACGCTAGCGGTTAGGGCGCTTCAGCCAGGAAGGCCTGCAGGTCTTGGCTCAGGGCCGTGGCTGCCAGGTCCAGAAAGCGGGCCCCGTGTTCTGGCTGGGCCAGGTAGGGATCGGACCCCATGCGGCCATCGGGGTGGCGGCGGCGGAAGTCGTCGGGGCCATGGATCGGGC
>CAYFKI010000229.1:0-2555 GCA_964343525.1 uncultured Cyanobium sp. | reverse complement strand
AGCGCGATGCCTACGGACAGCGCCATCTGGTCAGATCTTCCCGAAGCCCGCAGACCCTCCCTGGGCCCGCGGGTTTTTTGATGGGCCATCTCCCCCACGCGACCCATGCCTGAACTGCCTGAGGTGGAAACGGTTCGGCGGGGCCTGGAGCAGCAAACCACGGGCTTTGAGATCGCCTCGGTGAAGGTGCTCCGGAATCGGGCGATTGCCCATCCAGCCGATCCCGAGGCCTTTTGCGCAGCGCTGCAGGGCTGCAGGGTGGGAGTTTGGAGTCGGCGGGGCAAATACCTTTACGCCCAGCTGCACCGCCAAGGCGAGCAAGCCGGCCACTGGGGGGTGCACCTACGCATGACGGGTCAGTTCCTGTGGCTGGACAGCCCGGCGCCAGGGCATGAGCTGCGGCCTGCCTGCAGCCACACCCGGGTGCAACTCTGGAATGGCCAGGGTCAGGAGCTGCGCTTCATCGACACCCGCAGCTTTGGCCAGATGTGGTGGGTGCCGCCCGATGCAGCCCTCGAATCGGTGATCACGGGCCTGCAACGCCTGGGGCCCGAACCCTTCAGCAAAGCCTTCAGCGCCGCCTACCTGCGCCAAAAACTCAAGAACTCCAGCCGCACCATCAAAACGGCCCTGCTCGATCAAGCGCTGGTGGCAGGGGTGGGCAACATCTACGCCGATGAGGCGCTGTTCGCCGCTGGCATCAAGCCCCACACGGCTTGCCGCAGCCTGCCCCTGGACCGGCTGCAGCGGCTACGGGATGCCCTGGTCCAGGTGCTCGAGGTGAGCATTGGGGCCGGGGGCACCACCTTCAGCGACTTCCGCGACCTCACGGGAACCAATGGCAACTACGGCGGCGTGGCCTTCGTGTACCGGCGCGGGGGCGAGCCCTGCCGCCATTGCGGCACCCCCATCCAGCGCGAGAAGCTCGGAGGGCGCAGCAGCCACTGGTGCCCGCGCTGCCAAGCTTGAGTGATGGATCCAAGCCTTTCCCAAGCGGAGGCGCTCTGCGCGGTGATGGCAGGCATCCATCGCCGGGGCTGGTGCGACGGCACGGGCGGCAATTTCAGCTGTGTGCAGCAGAAAGAGCCGCTCGAGCTCCTGATGGCTCCAAGCGGCGTGGACAAAGGTTCCGTGCAGCCGAAGGATCTGATCGTGGTGGATGCCGCTGGCCAAGTGATCCAGGGAACGGGCAAAGCCAGCGCAGAAACCCTGCTGCATCTCGCCATCATCGCCACCACCGGGGCCGGGGCCGTGCTGCACACCCATTCGCCGAGCGCCACCTTGCTCTCCCGGCTGGCCTGCCCCCAGGGTCAGGGCTCCGCCGGCATCACCATCACGGGACTGGAAATGCTGAAGGGCCTCGAGGGCATCACCACCCACGAGGCTGCGATCACGGTTCCTGTGCTGGCGAATGATCAAGATCTCGCAAAGCTGAGCCAGGCAGCGGTACCCCATTTGCCCCAAGCTCCCCATGGGCTGTTGATTGCGGGCCATGGGCTCTATGCCTGGGGAGCGCACCTCGCCATGGCCAAGCGCCATTTAGAGATCCTGGAATTTCTGTTGGAGCAAACCTGGCGAGAACGCCTCCTCGAAGCCCCCAACCAGCGCATCGCCCCATGACGGACCCAACCGTGAGCCATGTGCTGCTGGATATCGAAGGCACTACCTGTCCGGTGAGCTTTGTGGGCGAAACGCTGTTTCCCTATGCCGCCAAACACCTGCCCGCCTACCTCCAGCGCCATGCAAACGAGCCCAACGTGAAGCAGCTGCTGGCGGGGGTAGAAGACGCTTGGCACCAGGACCCCGATCCCCGAGCGCAACAACTTCGGCGGCAGGAGGACGCCAACGTGGGGGACTATCTGCTGTGGCTGATCAGCCAGGATCGGAAACTCACCGAGCTGAAAGACCTGCAGGGGTTGATCTGGCGCAACGGTTACGCCAGCGGTGATCTGGTAGCTCCGTTGTATGCCGATGTGCCTGCTGCGCTGCGGCGTTGGCATCAACAGGGGCTGGTGCTCGCCGTGTACTCCTCTGGCTCCGTTGGGGCCCAGCAACTGCTGTATGGCCACAGTGATGCGGGCGATCTCAGGGAGTTATTTCGCCACTGGTATGACACCCGCATGGGCCCAAAACAAGAGACCAGCAGCTACGAAGCCATCGCGCAAGCCATGGGTGTCGCCACCAGCGCCGTGCTGTTTGTGAGTGATGCCCTCGCCGAATGCGAAGCCGCCGATCGGGCTGGCATGCAGGTGCAATTCAGTGATCGCGAGGGGAATCCCAACCGCGACGCAGGACGCTTTGCGAGGATCAACACGTTCGACAACCTGCTCCCAAACCTTGAGCCTTAGCCAGCGCGATCAAGACATTCTTCACCTCAACCAGGCGCTCCTAGAGAGCGTGGTGCGTGGCGATTGGCAGACCTATTCCAGCCACTGCAGCCAAGATCTCACCTGCTTTGAAGCAGAAACCAATGGAGTCTTAGCTGAAGGTTTGCCGTTTCATCAATTCTATTTTGAGCCGGCAAGTGAGGCTGCAACAGCCAACGCCACTGCGAA
>CAYFKI010000228.1:2307-2569 GCA_964343525.1 uncultured Cyanobium sp. | reverse complement strand
CAACTTTGTGCGCCGCCATGCCCAGGAACAGGCTGCCGCCCAGGGGGTTTCCCTGCGCGACGCGGCCACCCGGGTGTTCTCCAATGCCAGCGGCAGCTACTCCTCCAACGTCAACCTGGCGGTGGAGAACAGCACCTGGGAAGAGGAAAACGAGCTGCAGGAGATGTACCTCTCCCGCAAAACCTTTGCCTTCAACGCCGACAACCCCGGCGAGATGAACCAGAACCGCGATGTGTTTGAGGCGGCGATGAAAACCGCCGAC
>CAYFKI010000228.1:0-2297 GCA_964343525.1 uncultured Cyanobium sp. | reverse complement strand
GCCGACACCACCACCGCCAATGCCCAGGTGCGCTCGCTGAGCGAAACCATCCGCCTGGATAGCCGCACCAAGCTGCTCAATCCCAAGTGGTACGAGGGCATGCTCAATTCCGGCTACGAAGGCGTGCGGGAAGTGGCCAAACGGCTCAACTTCACCCTGGGCTGGAGTGCCACCAGCGGCGCCGTTGACAACTTCGTCTACGAAGAAGCCAACGACACCTTCATCAACGACCCCGAGATGCGCAAGCGGCTGATGGAGCTGAACCCCCACAGCTTCCGCCGCATCGTGGGCACGCTGCTGGAAGTGAATGGGCGTGGTTACTGGGAAACCAGCGACGAAAACATCGCCCAGCTGCAGGAGATCTACCAGGAGATCGAAGACCGGATCGAGGGCGTCACCAACTAGCACCATGCCCACCACCCTGGTGGCCATCGCCCTGATCATCGTGGTGGCCCAGCTCCTAGGCGAGCTGGCCCAGCGGTTGCAGCAACCCCGGGTGATTGGCGAAATCGTGGGCGGCATCGTGCTCGGGCCCAGCGTGCTCGGGGCGTTGGTGCCTGGGTTGGAGCACCAGCTGTTTGCCCCCGAAGTGCGCAGCCAGTTGAACCTGCTTGGTCAACTGGGGCTGGTGTTGTTCATGTTTCTGATTGGGCTGGAGCTCAATCCCAAGCTGCTGCAGGGCCGCCTGCCGTTGGCCAGCCGGATCACCGCCATCGGCGTGGGCCTGCCCTTGGCCCTGGGCATGCTGCTGGCCCTGGGGCTGGAGGCCTGGCAGCCCTCCCTCTTCCCCGGTGAGCACGGCCTGGCCGCGGTGCTGTTCATGGGCACCGCCCTGGCGATTACGGCCTTCCCAGTGCTGGCGAGGATCCTGCGGGAGCGCCAGCTACTGGGCCAACCCCTCGGCACCCTGGCGATCACCGCAGCGGCCATCGAAGACGTGCTCAGCTGGATTTTGCTGGCCATTGCCGTGGCCGCTTCCCGCTCCAGCACCGCCCTCGGGGCCCTGGTGCCCCTGGTGGGCACAGCCGCCTGGAGTGCCTTCCTGCTGGTGGGGCTGCGTCCAGCGAGGGTCTGGCTGGAGCAGCGCTACCGCCAAGGGCACCAGCTCGGGCCGTTGCTGCAGGTGAGCCTGTTTGGCGGAGCCCTCCTCAGTGGGGCCGTGACCGAGTGGCTGGGGGTGCATCTCATCTTCGGCGCCTTTTTGTGGGGCCTGGCCATGCCCCGCTACCAACCGCTCCGGCGGCGGCTGGAATTGCGGCTGGATGCGGTGGTGCTGCAGCTACTGCTGCCGATCTTTTTTGCCATCAGCGGCCTCAACACCCAAATCGGCAGCCTGCATAGCCCCGCCCTCTGGGGGGCGGCCGCCCTGGTGTTGGCGGTGGCGGTGGGCGGCAAGTTTGTGGGCACCTGGGCCGTGGCCCGCTGCAGTGGCATGGCCGAAAAGGAAGCCCAGGCCCTGGGCTGGCTGATGAACACCCGGGGGCTCACGGAGCTCGTGATCCTCAATGTGGGCCTGGAGATCGGCCTGATCAGCACCGAGCTGTTCACCATCGGTGTGCTGATGGCGCTGGTCACCACGGTGATGGCCGGGCCCCTGCTCAGCCGCCTGGGCTACCAACCGGCCCCAGCCCGCCCCTAACGCCAGAGGGCATCCGCCATCCGGGCTGTTTGCACCATCGCCGTCCCATCGTGCACCCGCAGGATGCGGGCGCCCTTGGCAATCGCCTGGACGCCAATGGCCGCCGTGCCCCAGATCCGGGCCATGGGCTTGGGCTGCTGCAACAGCTCGCCGATGAAGCGCTTGCGCGAAGCCCCCACCAGCAGCGGATAGCCCTCGGCCACCAGCACCTCCAACCGCCGCAGCAGGGCCAGGTTGTGGGCCGTTGTTTTGGCAAATCCCAGCCCCGGATCCCAAATCAGCTGACTCGCGCGCACCCCCATGGCCAGGGCCCGCTCACTGGCGGCGCGCAGGGCATCGCGCACCTCAAGCACCACATCGCCGTAGCTCGCCAGCTGGTCCATCGAGTCACTGGTGCCGCGGCTGTGCATCAACACATAGGGGCAACCGCTGGCGGCCACCAGGGGCAGCATGGCGTCGTCGGTGGTGCCGCGCACGTTGTTGAGCCAGTGGGCGCCGGCGGCCAGGGCCCGCTCCGCCACCGCCGGATGGAAGGTGTCCACCGAGAGCAGGGCCAAAGGGAATGCCGCCTGGATCGCCTCCAGCACCGGAGCCAGCCGCTGCCACTCCTGCTCGGCCGTGCAGGCAACGGCCCCGGGGCGGGTGCTCTGGGCACCCA
>CAYFKI010000227.1:0-2593 GCA_964343525.1 uncultured Cyanobium sp. | reverse complement strand
CCAGGGAGGCACTGGCCATGGGCTTGTGGCCGCGCTGCTCGTAGAAAGCGAGAAAGGCGGAGCGGATCTCAGCGCCGCTGCGGGGGCGTGATCCAGCGGCCTCAGCACCAGCTGCAGAGATGGGGGCAGTCGGCTGGTTTGGGGAAGAAAAATCAGCAGCCATGGCCCAAAACGGCAAAACAACCCTGGAAAGGGCATGATCGCCCAGCACAGGCCTCGGCCGGCCCCAGTAGCGCCACCCCGTGTCATCGGCTTCCCCCGCCCCAGGCCTCTCCAGCCGCGCCCAGCTGCGCTGGCGCTCGATCAGCTGGGCCCTGGTGGCGGGCCTCAGTGCCCTGGCCGTGGCAGCCCTGTGGAGCTGGCTGGCTGGTGGCGGCACCACCTCACGTGCCGTGGAAACCTGCCTGCGCTCCGGCGGCTGCGGTCTGTTTTACGGGCTGCTGGCCTTCCATCTGCAGCGGGTTGACCCCGATGACAGCCACCTGCAGGCGGGTCTGGTGGGGGCCGTATGCGGCATCCGCAGCCTGGGGGCAGCCGGCGAACTGCCCCCCGATTGGGTCAGCCAATTGGCGCAATCCCCATCAACAGGGATGATGGAGCTGATCCGCGGATGGGTACCGCTCTGGTTGCCCCTCTGGATGCCGCTCATCGGCAGTGCCCTGGCGCTGCATGCCCTGCAGCATCTGGCTCCGCGACTCCTGCCCGCTCCACGGCCCTGACGCCGGCTACATGAGCCTGTTGCATGCCACCTGGCTGTTTCCCCCCGAGGGTTCGGGTGGCCGCCTGTTCCTGTGGGCGGACACCTGGCGCGTGGCCAGCCCGGTGGTGCCCAAAGGGGAAGCACCCGAGCACCCCCTCGCCCTCAACGAAGACGACCTGGCCACCTGGCTCGACGACAACGGGCTGTGGTCGGAAGCGCTGCGGCCCGCCCGGGCCACCCTGAGCCTGCCCAGCCGCACCCAGGCCGCCAAGGGCAAAACCAAACAGGCCGGCCCCTGGAGCGGCCTGCCCCTGCAAGCCGGCGAACCGATCCCCAAGGAGCCGCAATGGTGGCCCTGGCAGGTGGAGGGGTGGGCCCTCGATCCAGCCAGTGCCGCCGAATGGCTGAGCGGCCTGCCCCTGGCCGGGGCCCATCCCGAAATGGCCGATGAGCTGCGCTGGTGGACCCACCTGCAGCGCTGGGCCCTGAGCCTGATTGCCCGGGGGCGCTGGCTGCCCCAGATCGAAGAGACCAAAGCCCGCTGGCTGCCGCTGCTGAATCGGGAGGACGACCGGCGCCGGCTCGAAGAGCTCGCCACGGGCCTGCCCCAGGTGGCCACCTGCGCCCTGGCGGCGGGCCTGATGGGTGATCCGAGCCTGGCCTGCCGGCGACCCGGCAGCGGCCGGCTGCGGGTGGCCAGCCTGCTGGAAGCCCTGCTCGATGGCCAGCTGCGCGTTGGCTACAGCCCCTCCACCAACGGGCTCGATCCCCTCCTCACCGCCTGGCAAAAGGCCCTGGGCAAGGGCGATGGCAGCCTCAACCTCCACCAGGAAGAGCGCGAACGCCTCACGATTGCCACCCACCACTGGCGGGAAGCCGTGGCGGGCAAGGTGGCGCCAGCCCGCACCTGCCTGGAGCTGTTCACACCGCCCGAAGCCGAGGAGCTGTGGGAGTTGCGCTTTGGCCTGCAGGCCGAAGCCGACCCGAGCCTGCGGGTGCCGGCCAGCGCGGTGTGGGCGGCGGGAGATCGGGGATTGCAGATGGGCGAAGTGGCCGTTCCCCAACCCAGCGAACTGCTGCTGGAGGGCATGGGCCGGGCGCTCACGGTGTTTGAACCGATTGCCCGGGGGATCGATGCCGCCACCCCGGAGGCGATGCAGCTCACCCCCGCCGAAGCCTTTGTGCTGGTGCGAACCGCCGCCAGCCAACTGCGGGATGTGGGTGTGGGCGTGGTGCTGCCCCCCAGCCTGTCGGGGGGTCTGGCCAGTCGGCTGGGCCTGGCGATCGAAGCCGAGCTGCCGGCCAAATCCAGGGGCTTCACCCTCGGCGAAAGCCTGGATTGGAGCTGGAACTTCATGATCGGCGGGGTCACCTTGAGCCTCAAGGACCTCGAGCGGCTCTCGGCCAAGCGCAGCCCGCTGGTGCAGCACAAGGGGGCCTGGATCGAGCTGCGCCCGAGCGATCTGAAAAATGCCGAGCGCTTCTGCAATGCCGATCCAGGCCTCAGCCTCGATGACGCCCTGCGGCTGACTGCCACCGATGGCGACACCCTGATGCGCTTGCCGGTGCACCGCTTTGAGGGCGGTCCGCGGCTGCAGGCGGTGCTGGAGCAATACCACCAGCAAAAGGCGCCGGACCCCCTGCCCGCGCCCGAGGGCTTTGCCGGCCAGTTGCGTCCGTATCAGGAGCGGGGCCTGGGCTGGCTGGCGTTTTTGCACCGCTTCGATCAGGGCGCCTGCCTGGCCGACGACATGGGTCTGGGCAAAACGATTCAGTTGCTCGCTTTCCTGCAGCACCTCAAGGCCGAAGAGGAACTCAAACGCCCGGTACTGCTGGTGGCGCCCACCTCGGTGCTCACCAACTGGAAACGGGAAGCCGCCGGCTTTACGCCCG
>CAYFKI010000226.1:0-2625 GCA_964343525.1 uncultured Cyanobium sp. | reverse complement strand
TTTGACTTTTTCCTTGCCTTGACTGGGTTCCTCCAGTTGCGGCAGGCGATCTGGCGGCCTCAACGGGCTTCCGATCTCAGCCGGTCTGAGATCGAGAAAGGCTTGCGAATGGCCTAATAGCGCCAAATGTTTGGGGGTTTCCCCCAAGCACCCCCAAACAGCTCGTCGTCCTCAGGGTCGCGGGCACCCGATCGGCTCGTGGCGGGCAACTCTCCCTCAGTGCCCTTGAGCCATGGCACTTGCCAACAGCGCCCTGAGCCGCGCCAACGCGATGGAGTTGCGGTTTGCCTCCGAACCGGCCGGCCTCGCTTCTCGTGTTCTGCGGGGCTCTGGGTCCGCCTCCCAGCGCCAGCAGCAGGCCCTTCACCATGCTCCCGCTGCAGGCTGCGGGCAATGCGCCAAAACGCTGATTGCCCTGGGCGGCTCACCGTGGACATGCTGGGGCCATCGAACCAGGAGGCGTCCTTGATGGACGACACGCCACCGCGTTAGTTGAGCCGGAAGCCCGTGCAGGCCGGCCCCTGCTCCAACCGTCTTCACCCATCTGGGCGGGCCGTTGCGAACGGCACTCCATGGGCGCCGCTTGAGGTGCCCTCCCGGAGCACGAACCGCCCAACCCCTGGATCCTTTGGCCCCAGGCGCCGGCCAGCACGGCTTCTCTGATCAGGCTTCACGTGTTCATGTCCGGCCCTGCCGGAAAGCCCATTGGTTTGCATCAGCATCAGGACCCCCAGGCATCACCTGGGGGTTTTTGCTGGCTGGCTGCAGGGCCCGGCCCCTGGGCGGCGGGCCGGATCCAGAGCAGGATGGTCGCCATGAATCCTGAACAGCAACAGAGCCTGGTGGTGCTGGGGCTGGCTCTGCTGCCGGTGGCCTTGCTGTGGTGGGCCTGGTTGCGGCTGTTGCGCCCTTGAGCGGCTTTGCCCCGTTCGGCAAGCCGCCCCCCAAGCAGCTGTAACGCCCCGTTACGATGGCTTCACACTTCGAAAAGGTTCGCCATGGCGGATTCCTCCTCTCGCTTCGGCTTCGTCGCCTTCGCTGAAACCTGGAATGGCCGTCTGGCCATGCTCGGCTTTGTGATCGGCCTGGCCACCGAGCTGCTCACCGGCCAGGGCGTGCTCGGCCAGATCGGCCTCGGCTGATTCCCCGCCCTATCACTGCAGCCATGAGCACCCCCTCCACCACCGAGAAGTGGTTTCAGGACCGCGCTGCTGAGCAGATCCACCTCGATCAGCTCAAGCGTGTGGAGCTGTTCAACGGGCGAGCCGCCATGCTCGGCATCGTGATTGGAGTGATCACGGAAGGCCTCACCGGCGCCGGAATCGCTCACCAGATCGGCCTCGGCCCCCTGGTGGACGGCTACGCCGCTTGCCACACCCAGTTCCTGCCCTTCTGCTTCTAAGCCGCCACGGCGCTTGGCCACCTATTGCAGGCGTTGATGCAACGCCTGCTTTTTTGTGCCCTGCCGCTCATGCTCGTGGCGTGGCCTGGCTCTCCTGCACCAGCAGATCCTGGGCCAGCAGCAACAGCCCAATGCCCATCAGCGCCAGAGCCGTGCCCCGCTCGCTCTCTGGGCTCAGTTCCAGCAGCCGGGCGTTCTGCAGATGCTCGGGCCAGCTGAGGTGCATTGCTGTTGATGGGCTGCGCTGATGATTGTGATTTGCGGCCCTGATGATTGCGGCGTTTGTCGTAAGTCGAAACACTGACAGTCCTTTGGGGCTGGTAGTGCTTGTTACGTCCCTCTGGTGACAGTTCGATACGGTTCCTCCAGTGAAAGGCAGGAACTTCATGGGCAATGCAATCGAACTCAGCGTGAGTCAGCGCTTCGAGATTGAGCGCTTCACCCGTGCCATTGATGCCACGGCCGATCCCGACGCCCTGCGTGATATCGCCAAGCAGTTGTTACAGGCCTGGCATACCCAGAAGGCCGCTACGAACTGGGTCATCCAGCAGCAGATGGGGCCAGCGGTGGGTCCCTGACGGGCTCGCCCATGGCCCCTAGCCGACGCGGCCAGCTGCTCAACCCGGCAGGATCACCCGGTCAATCACATGCACAACACCGTTGTCGCAGGTGATGTCGGCCGAAATAACCGTGGCATTTTTCACCTCGAACGGTTCGGGGCTGCGAATCGGGATCGCGGCTCCTTCCAAGCTGTCCCACGCCGGCTGTTGCACCAATGCACTGCGCGCATGGGCTCCAGCCAGCACGTGGTATTTCAGGATGCGGGCGAGTTGGGGTGGGTTGTCCACCAATGTTTGAACCGTGCCCGGAGGCAGGGCGGCAAAGGCTTCATCCACGGGAGCGAACACGGTGAAGGGTCCCGGCCCCTCCAGGGCTCCGCGCAGTCCGGCCGCGTCAACCGCCGCCAGCAGTGTGTTGAAGGCGCCGGCGGCTGCAGCTGTTTCCAGAATTGTGGCCATGGCTTGATCGGTCGTCCGAGGTGGGTCAGCGGTAGTCCTGGGTCTGGATATCGGCGAGGCGCGCCTCAGGCCTGAGGAATCGATCCATTTGGGCCTCAAAGAAGCGGCGATTCGCCAGCAGGTGCTCTGGATTGGTGTCGTCCAGCGGATAGAGCAGGGCGCAGCGCAGGGCCTGGATCACCGCCGAGGTCACGTTGTACATCG
>CAYFKI010000225.1:0-2630 GCA_964343525.1 uncultured Cyanobium sp. | reverse complement strand
GGATTTGATTGATGACTAGTTTTTGATGGATGACTGGCGTTGAAGGGTGAGCTCCCAGCCCTTCACGATCCGGTAGATCACGGGCACCACAAACAGGCTCAACACCGTGGCTACCAGCAGCCCGCAGAACACCACGGTGCCAATGCTCACCCGGCTGCCGGAGCCAAAGCCGCTGGCAAACAGCAGCGGCACAAACCCCGCCAGGGCCGAGATCGCGGTGAGCAAAATCGGCCGCAACCGGGAGATGGCTGCGTTGCGGATGGCCAGCTCCAGCGCCATCCCCTCCTTGAGCCGTTGGTTGGCGAATTCCACGATCAGGATGCCGTTTTTGGCCGCCAGGCTCACCAGCACCAGCAAACCCATCTGCCCGTAGACATCCAGAGGCAGTCCCCGCGCCGCCAGCCCCAGGCCCGCGCCCAGCAGGGCCAAGGGCACCGTGATCAGGATCACAAACGGGTCGAGCAGGTTGTCGTAGAGGGCGGCGAGCACCAGCAGCATCACCACGATCGCTAGGGCGAACACGCCGAGATTGCCGCCGCTGGCCTTTTGTTCCTCCCGGGCCAGGCCTGCCCAGGCCAGTTCGGTGCTGCCGGTGCCCAGCTGGCGTTGCACCCCCTCGAGCACGGCCATCGCCTGGCCCGTGCTCACCCCAGCCTTGGGCAGGGCCCGGATGCTGATTGCCCGCATCAGGCGGCTGTGGTTGATGGTGGTAGGACCACTGCCCCGCTCCACCTCCACCAGATCCGCTAGGGAAATCAGCTGCCCATCGCGCGCTTTCACTTTGAGGGCGAGCAGGTCGGAGGCATTGCGGCGGTCCTTGCCATCGAGCTGCACGATCACCTTGCGCACCTGGCCGCTCTCAAAGCTGTCGTTCACGTAGTCGGAGCCGAAGCTGGCGCCCAGGGTGTCGATCACGGTGCTCAGATCCACGCCCAAGGACGCCATTTGCAGCCGGTTGGGAATCAGCCGGATCTGGGGCGAGCCGGCGCTGAAGCGCGTTGACACCCGCTCGAATTGGCCGGTGGCCGTGGCGGCGCGGATGAAGGCCTTGGCCTGCTTTTCAAACGCCTCCAGGCTCAGTTGGCCGTTGCTGGTATCGAGCAGTTCGATCTCCAGCCCCCCTTCCGAGCTGAAGCCCCGCACGGAGGGGGCTTCGCTGAGCTGCACCACCGCGGAGGTGATCGCGCGGCGCAACTTGGCATTGAGCCGTTCACCCACCGCATGGGTGGAGGCGTCGGCACCGCGGCGTTGCTCGATCGGCGCCAAGCGCAGGTAGAAGTTGCCCTTGTTGGGGCTGTTGTCGCCGAAGGAGCTGCCGGCGTTGAAGTTGGCGCGGGTGATCAGGGGCTCGCTGCGCACCACCTCGCGCACCTGGTTGAGCACGGCCTGGGTGGCCTGCACGCCCAGGCCATCGGCCAGGATCACCACCCCCCGCAACTGGCCGTTGTCTTCCTGGGGGATGAAGGTGCTGGGCCGGCTTTGCAACACGGCGGCCGTCAGCACCAGGCCCGCCAAGAGCAGGGCCACGACCCGGCGGCGCTGGTGCATCACCCGATCCAGCCAGCGGCCATAGGGCCCCTCCAGGGCTTCGAGGGCCCGGCGGGGCGGATCAATCCAGCGCAGCAGCCAGCGCGGTTCCCGTTGGTGGGGCCCCAGCAGCCGGCTGGCGGCCACGGGCGTGAAGCTGAGGGCGTTGAGAGCTGAAAAGCTGATCGCCGCACTGATGGTGATGGCGATCGGGGCATAGAGCCGGCCGAGGCTGCCGCTGAGCCCCAGCACCGGAATGAACACCACCACCAGCACCAGGGAGGTGGCGATCACGGCGCCCGAGAGCTCGGCCATGGCCTCCCGGGCCGCTTGCAGCGGTGGCGTGCCGCGCTCGAGCCGGCGGCCAATGTCTTCGCTCACCACGATGGCGTCATCCACCACCAGCCCGGTGGCCAGCACCATGCCAAACAGGGTGAGGGTGTTGAGCGATTGGTCCGTGAGTTTGAGCACGCTCAGGGCGCCAATCAAGGCCACGGGCACGGCCGCGGCGGTGATCAAGGCCAGGCGGCTGTTGCCCAGGCCCAGCAGCAACACCACAAACACCAGCAGCACCGCATCGCGCAGGCTGTCGGTGGTGGCCTGGATGCTGCCGCGCACGTAGTCGGCTTCATTGGTGATCAGTTGCAGGTCGATGCCAGGGGGAAACTTCGGCCCCAGTTCGTCGATGGCCGCATTCACCGCATCGCTCACGGCGATCGCATTGCTGCCGTCGCGCTGGTAGATCGCCAGGCTCACCGTGGTCTGGCCGCGCAGGTTGGTGGTGATCGTGTCGTAGCTCTCATTGCCGAGCTCCACCCGCCCCACATCCCGCAGCTGGGTCACGCCGCCATTGGGGGTGCGGCCCACCACCAGGGCATTGAAATCAGCGGGGCTGCGCAGCCGGCCTTCCATGCGCAGGGGCAGGGTGATCTCCTGGCCGGGCGGCGAGGGGGCGGCACCGCTTTGCCCCAGGGCCGCCAGGAGGTTTTGTTGCTCCAGCGCCGTGCTCACATCGTTGATGGTGAGGCCCCGCTCCTCCAAGCGGGCGGGATCGAGCCAGAGGCGAAAGGCCAGGCTGCTGCCGCCCGAGAGGGTCACATCAC
>CAYFKI010000224.1:1596-2660 GCA_964343525.1 uncultured Cyanobium sp. | reverse complement strand
CCTTGATCGGTCTGGCGGCGAAAAATGGCATCTTGATTGTGGAAGTGGCCGAGCAACACATGGAGGCCGGCATGGGTGCCACCGAAGCCGCGATTGCTGCTGCCGAGTCGCGGATGCGGCCGATTTTGATGACGGCGATTGCCTCCTTGGCTGGCTTCTTGCCCCTGGTGGTGGCGACCACGGCCGGTGCCAACAGCCAGCAATCGCTCGGCACGGTGATCTTCGGCGGCCTGATGGTGGCCACGGTGCTGTCGCTTGGCGTGGTGCCTCCCTTCTATGTGCTGATCAAAGGTCTCGAGGCTCGGTGGTTTCCCGAGCCCGAGAGCGACGACCTTCGCGAAGCCTGATCCTGAGATCAATTGATCAACTGATCAAGTAATCACCGTGGGGCGGTCCATCCCGGTGCGGGTTTTGATTTCGGCGAGCTGATCAATCGCCGTGATCAGGTCGGCGAGAGCTGCTTGGGGATCCTGGCTGAGGTTGCCGCTTGGCGGCACGTAGCTCTCCAGGTAAACGCGCAGGGTGGCTCCTTGGGTGCCGGTGCCGGAGAGGCGCAACACCACCCGGCTGCCGTCATCCAGCAACAGGCGCAGGCCCTGGCCGCTGGTGAGGGAGCCATCGACCGGATCGGTGTAGGCGAAATCGTCGGCGGTGGCGATGGTGCGGCCGGCGAAGGCCTGGCCCACCAGGGTGGGTTGCATGGCTTTCACCCGGTTGTAGAGGCCATGGGCGGCCTCGCTGGCGATGGCCTCGTAGTCGTGGCGGGAGTAGTAGTGCCGGCCGAAACGGCTCCAGTGCTCCGCCATGATCTGGGCCACTGGCTCGCGCCGTTTGGCCAGGATGTTGAGCCAGAACAGCACGGCCCAGAGGCCATCCTTCTCGCGGATGTGGTCGGAGCCGGTGCCGAAGCTCTCTTCACCGCAGAGGGTGATGCGGCCGGCATCGAGCAGGTTGCCGAAGAACTTCCAACCGGTGGGGGTCTCGTAGCAGGGGATGCCCAGTTCCTTGGCCACCACGTCCACGGCGGCGCTGGTGGGCATCGAGCGGGCCACGCCGGCCAGGCC
>CAYFKI010000224.1:0-1586 GCA_964343525.1 uncultured Cyanobium sp. | reverse complement strand
CGCGGCCAGCTCATCGGCGTAGGTGAGGTTGGGATCGGGGTGGCCGCCGCCGAAATCCTCCAGAGGCGTGCCGTTGCGCACGCTGCCGGCCGGAGCACCGAGGAGCCCCTCGAGGATGCGCTTGGCGTAGGGCCCGGTCACCGCGTGCATGGCATCGAAGGCCAGCGGGAAATCGTTGCGCAACAGCTCCGCGATCGCGTCGAAATCAAACAGCTTCTGCATCAACGCCACGTAGTCGTCGACGCCGTCGATTACCTCGATTTGCAGATCGCCCAGCTGGCCGTGGCCCGGTGCGGAAAGATCGAGATCGCTGCCGCCTTCGGTGATGCGGTAGCCCGCCAGGCTCTGGGTGACGGCATAGATGGCATCGGTGATCGATTCCGGCGCCGGGCCCCCATTGGCGCCGTTCACCTTCACGCCAAAGTCGCCGTCGGGGCCGCCGGGGTTGTGGCTGGCCGAGAGGATGATCCCGCCGATGGCGCCGTGTTGGCGGATCAGGTGGGAAGCCGCTGGGGTGGAGAGGATGCCGCCGGTGGTGGTGATCACCCGGGCGATGCCATGGGCTGCGGCCATGCGCACGATCACACCGATGGCGTGGCGGTTGCCGTAGCGGCCGTCGCCGCCCACCACCAGGGTGCCGCCAGCTACACCAGGCAGCACCTGGAAAATCGCCTCGATGAAACTCTCGAGGTAATGGGGCGTTTCAAATTGGCGGCTGCTTTTACGCAGGCCCGAGGTGCCGGGCTTTTGATCGCTGAAGGGTTGGTCGAGGGCGATTTGCCGTGTGTTGACGGCAGTGCTGTTGGTCATCGGCCGGGGCCACCCTGCTTGGGGGCACCAAATTAGCCTTCGCTCAGGGGTTCTGGTTTTGGATCAAACCAAAGCGACTCTTCTTGGTGCCCTTGTCGTCATCGCTATTGCCCAGCACGGAGGTGGTCTGCCGTTTGCAGAACTGCATCAGTTCGGTGGCGGCTTTGTTGAGTTCCTCGCGGCGCTCGTAGGTGTTGGTGTTCGCCACCTTGGCGTTCTGCACGATGGCCCAAAGGGAGTCTTTGCAGCCAGCGGACAGCTTGGGGTGATCCATCAGTGGATCGGCGCTGGTGCGGGCTTTGTCGCAGAAGGTGGCGGTGTTCTCCCGGCCGCAGTCCAGGGTTGCCAATTGGATGGCGCGCAGGTCGTCCTGGGTTGGGTAGGGCGGTTCTTTGGCGGGGTTAGCGCGCAGAGGCAGCGCTGCCATCAGAGCCAGGCCCGTGGCGCCGGCGACGGTGAGGGCAAAAGGGGTGGTGCGGATCTGAACCCGGGCCATGGCAACGAAGGCATTACCCCCCATCATGCCGCCGGTTCCAGGGTGGTCAGGCCCAGACGCAGCGGCTTTTGCTGGTGGCACCAGTGGCTGCGAAGGGCGCTGCCAATCCATGGGGCGGTGCCGGCGATCAGGCAACGCAGGCCGCCTTGCCGCCGAAGCAGCTCCCCCCGGCTTGTTTCTTCAGCCTGGAGCTGCTGGAGCTGCTCGATCTCCGGCCGCCGGGCTGCTTCGATGGCCGCCAGGTCATGTAAGTGCTGCGCCGCTACCCACGCATCGCGCA
>CAYFKI010000223.1:0-2661 GCA_964343525.1 uncultured Cyanobium sp. | reverse complement strand
GACAGCAGCAGCTGGCGCACGAAATCGCGCACGTTGATCTGGCCGCTGCGCAGCCGCATCTCCAGCACCGGATCACGGTCCACCTTGAAGGCGTGGAAATAGATCTGGCGGTAGGCCTGCTCGATCACCGCATCGATAGCGGCGGCATCCCTGGCCGGCGCGAGACCCGAGAGCTGCCGGGGGCTTTCCTCATTGGCCACCAGAAAATTGGCAACCCGCGCGTTGGTGGTGATGGGCTTGGTGGCAAGAAGCGGCAGGGCCATCGACAGGGCAGGGGAAGGAAACGGTGAGGGTATGGGGGTTTGCCTAGGCAGCCCCAAGGGCCCGCCTAAAGCTCTGCAAAACCTCATCAAGCTTCACGTTCCGCGCGAAAACGCAACAAAGGGCCCATCCGCTGCTAGGAGTGAAGAGCCGCTGAACCGGTCACTCCTCACACCGCCGGTCCTGCGACTGCGGGTGCCCCCGTGCTGGAGCACCCCAGATTTCCAGCGTCCCTCTCCCCGCGTTTCCACGCATGACCACCAGCTTCCCTTCGAGCCCGTCATCCCAGGGCAAAGCAGCTGTCAACAAAGGAGAGGAGACACCCAAGCCGCGGATCCTGCTCGTCGATGACGACGCCAACATCCGCCGGGTGCTGGAAACCAGGCTCACGATGTTTGGCTACGACGTGGCCACCGCCAGCGACGGGGAAGAGGCGATCGCCCTGTTCCAGACCGTGCAGCCCGACCTGGTGGTGCTCGACGTGATGATGCCGAAGATGGATGGCTACGGGGTGATCCAGGCCCTGCGCCAGCAATCGGATGTGCCGATCGTGTTGCTCTCCGCCTGTGCGGAGGTGAAAGACCGGATCCTGGGCCTGGAGCTCGGCGCCGACGACTACATCACCAAACCCTTCAGCCCCAAAGAGCTGGAGGCCCGCATCCGCTGCGTGCTGCGGCGCTCGGGTTCAGGCAACACCCAATCCGCTGGCGGCGTGGCTCCCCAGGAGATCAAGATCGGCCAGCTGATGATCCTGCCCCACAAACGCCAGGTGTTCAAAGACGGCGAACGGGTGCGGCTCACCGGCATGGAATTCGACCTGCTCGAGATGCTGATGGCCCACTCCGGCCAACCCCTCACCCGGCAGGACATGCTCAGCAAGATCTGGGGCTACACCCCGGAGCGCCACTCCGATACCCGGGTGGTGGATGTGCACATCTCCCGCCTGCGCAACAAGATCGAAGACGATCCCGAAAACCCCGAGCTGGTGATCACCGCTCGGGGTACCGGCTACCTGTTCCAACGTCTCCCCGTCGCCATCGGCTAGGGCTGGTAAGCGGCGCCCTGCGCTCAAAGCAAGCGTGAGCCACTGGCCTGGTGGCGCTGCTGGGGGTCAAACACCGCCGCAATCGTGCGCAACAACCAGCGCCCCTGGGGGGTGACGCGGGCGACGCCGATGCTCCCGTGTTGCTGCAGGGTGAGCAAACCATCGGCCGCTAGGGCCTGGAGGTCGGCCCATTCCTGGGCAAAGCGCGCTACCTCCAGCTCCACCTCAAAGCGGCACATCACCGCCCGAATCAGCTCCCGGCGCTCCAACACCTCCTTCTGATCCACCACCACCCCCCGCTCGGTGGGCAACTGCCCCATCGCCAGCGCGCGGTAGTAGGCCTTGAGATCCCGCTGGTTTTGGGCCAACAAGTGCGGGAACTGGCTGATGGCCGTGGGTCCCACTCCCAACAGCTCCAGCTCGCCACCGGTGGTGTAGCCCTGGAAGTTGCGGTGCAGGGCACCGCGGCGGGCGGCCTCAGCCAAGCGATCGCCAACCAGGGCGTAGTGATCCATGCCAATCGCCTCATAGCCATTCGCCGTGAGCTGTTGGTTGGCTTCCTCCAGCATCACCAACCGGTCCCGCGGACTCGGTAAATCGGCGGCCGCAATCTTGCGCTGGAGGGGCAATTGCTCGGGCAGGTAGGCAAAGGAAAACAACGACAAACGGTCGGGCCGCAGCTCTTGAACCAACGCCAGGGTTTGACGGAACCGGGCCGGGGTCTGCAGCGGCAACCCGCAGATCAGATCCACATTGACGCTCTCAAACGCCGCCTCCCGCAACCAGCCCATCACCCGCCGCAGTTGGTCCACCGGCACCACCCGGTTCACCGCCTTCTGCACATCGGGATCAGCATCTTGGATGCCGAAACTGATGCGGTTAAAGCCAAGGCGCCGCAAGGCCAAAACCTCGGTGCGGTCGAGAAATTCTGGATTCACCTCAAGCGAGGCCTCCAGATCGGGTTCCAAGTCGAAATGGTTGGCGATGTGCTCCCACAGCACGGCCTGTTCAGCGCTGTTGAGGTAATTCGGAGTGCCGCCACCCCAATGGAGCTGGGCCAGCCGTCGCCGCTGGGGCATCAGGGCGCTCACCAAATCCAGCTCGGTGGCGAGGGCCTGCAGATAGGGGGCCACCACCTTCGAGCCGAGCTGGGTGGTGACCCGGTTGCAACCGCAGTACCAGCAGGCATGGCGGCAAAAGGGCACGTGCACATAGAGCGAGAGCGGGGCCGCCGCCGCCCGTTGCAACTGGGCCGCCATCTGGGCCGGCCCCACCCGGGCATCAAAGGCCGCCGCCGTGGGGTAGCTGGTGTAGCGGGGCACGGGCCGGTCGTACTTCAACAGCAGCTCAATCGG
>CAYFKI010000222.1:0-2662 GCA_964343525.1 uncultured Cyanobium sp. | reverse complement strand
GGCCTCGAGCGAGCGCACCCCGGCGGCGGAATTGGTGGTGGCGTTGGCGGGGTAGAGCTTGCAGGCGGTCCACACCCCATCCCGAAAACCCCGCTCCAATTCGGCCGGATCGATCGCATCGGTGAGATAGGCCGTGAGCAGCGGCTCAAAGGCGCAGCCATCGGGCAGGGCCTCCGCAATGCGCCGCCGGTAGGCCTGGGCTGCCGCCACCGTGGTGATCGGTGGGTTGAGATTGGGCATCACGATCGCCCGGGCAAACACCCGGGCCGTGCTCAGCGCCACGGCCTGCAGCATGGCGCCATCGCGCAGGTGCACATGCCAGTCATCGGGTTGGCGGAGTGTCAGCGCCTGGGCAGGCATGGTTTTGCCGGGGAGGGGGCCGTCTGGGTCCACCCTGGCAGCTGGTGGGAGCGAACACCAGATTTTTTTCAGAATTGCGAAACTGAGCCCTGTCTTGGGGCTGATGTGATGCGCCAGGGCCCGTCGTTTCTCCCCTGAGCGCATGTCCGTCGCTGCCAAGCCTGCCGCCAAGCCGACGATTGGGGAGCTGGAAGCCGGCTATCCCGCCTGCTGCAAGGCCCTGCGCCTGTTGATCAAGGATCAAAAGAGCATCGAAGCGATCCAGCGCACCGTGGCCTGGGAGCGGCTCGAACTGCTGCACAAGTGCCTGCCGACCCGTTACAAAGCCCCCGATTACCTCTATACGCTGCTCAAACGGGACGTTGAGCAACCTGTCGCGGCCTGAGGCTGCTGCCAGTTAGGGGTGAGGTTGCCCATCGGCTGTGGGCAAACTTCAACGCCCCCTGCACCTTGACGCGTTGAGCCCTCACAATGGGGTGTTCCGTTTAATCGCGCTTGCGAGCGCCGCGTTCAGGCATGGCGAATTCCACCCCCACCCACCACCAGATCCTGATCGTGGGAGGTGGGGCTGCGGGCATCACGGCGGCCGCCCAGCTCAAGCGGGCCCGGCCCTCCCTGCAGGTGGCGATTCTTGAGCCCTCGAAGGATCACTACTACCAACCCGGTTGGACCCTGGTGGGCGGTGGGGTGTTCAGCCTGGAGGAAACCCGCCGCGATGAGGGCGATCTGATTCCTTCAGGGGTGCAGTGGATCCGCGATGCTGCCGCCAGCTTCGACCCCGAGAGCAACAGCCTCACCACCAGCTCGGGTGAGCGCCTCAGCTACGACGTGCTGGTGGTGGCCACCGGCCTGAAGCTCTGCTGGGACAAGATCAAGGGTCTGCCGGAAGCCCTGGGATCGGGCGGGGTGTGCAGCAATTACTCCGCCGCCCACGTTGCCTACACCTGGGAGACGATCCAGGCGTTTCAGGGGGCGAAAGGCTCAGGTAGCGCCAATGCGGTGTTCACCTGCGCGCCGATGCCGATCAAGTGCCCCGGTGCGCCCCAGAAGATCGCCTACCTGGCCGACGACGTGTTCAAGGGCAAGAAGCTCGGGGCCAAGGTGATCTACGCCACGGCCACCCCGGGCATCTTTGGCGTTCCCACCTATGCCGCACCGTTGCGGGAGGTGGTGGCCAGGAAGGGCATCGATGCCCGCTACAACCATGTGCTCACCGAAGTGCGCGCCGATCGTCAGGAGGCGGTGTTTCGCGTCAGTGAGGGTGAAACCAGCCGCGAAGAGGTGATCCCCTACGGGATGCTGCACGTCACCCCGCCGATGGCGGCCCCCGATGCGGTGGCCAAGAGCCCCTTGGCGGCGGCCAGTGGCTTTGTGGAGGTGGATCAGTACACCCTCCAGCATGCGCGCTTCGCCAACGTGTTTTCCCTCGGCGATGTGAGCGGCATGCCCAATTCCAAAACGGCGGCCGCCGTGCGCGGCCAGGCGCCGGTGCTCACTGCCAACCTGCTGGCCCACCTCGATGGCCAGCCCTTGGAGGCCGCCTACGACGGCTACAGCTGCTGCCCGCTGATCACCGGCTACGGCAAAACGATCATGGCCGAGTTCAACTACAAGCAGGAGCCCACGCCGTCGTTCCCGCTCGATCCCACCAAGGAGCGCTGGAGCATGTGGTTTGTGAAGCGCAAGGTGCTGCCCAACCTCTACTGGAACCGGATGCTCACCGGCGCCCTGCACGAGCGCCGCTTCATGCCGGGTTTGCGTCGCTAGTGCTACGTCGCTAGCCGTCTGCGTCGTTAGCGGCCTGACGGCACAGGCGGGCGATTTGGCTTTCCTCATCGGCGGCGATCTGCACCAGCGCAAACGGTTGCAGCCAGGCGAGGGCCTGCTCGAGCTCATCGCGGAGGGCCCCATCGTGTTGGCCGATGCCTCCGGTGAGGGCGATCGCATCCACGCCCCCCAGGCAGGCGGCCATCGCCCCGATACCGGCCAGCAGCTGGTGGCGAAATACGCCGATGGCCAGTTGGGCTCCGTCCTGGTGGGGGTGGCTGGCATCGGCGGCCGCGGCCCGCAGCACGCGCATGTCGCCACTGAAACCCGAAAGCCCGAGCAAGCCGCTGTGCTGGCTGAGGGCCTGCTCGAGTTGGTCGGCGCTGAGGCCCTGGCGCAGCTGGTGCAGCAGGATTCCTGGATCCACCGAGCCGCTGCGGCTGGCCATCACCAACCCCTCCAGGGGGGTGAACCCCATGGTGGTGGCGATGCTCTGGCCATCGCGGATCGCACAGAGGGAGCTGCCGCCGCCCAG
>CAYFKI010000221.1:0-2692 GCA_964343525.1 uncultured Cyanobium sp. | reverse complement strand
GGCCGGCAAGGTGTTACTGCCAGTGCTGCCATAGCCATCCGGTGAGGATCGGCACGCTGAGGTTGTCGATGCCCCAGCTGGCCACCTGTTCACAGGCGGTGGCGATGGTGGCGATGGTGATCAGGGCGAGCAGGCCCGGGCTGGCCAGCCCCTGGCCCTGGGCGAGCTGTTGAACCCCCAGCAACACCAGCAGGCTGATGCCGGCCATGGCGCCGGTTCCCACCACCGATTTGCGTTGACCCAACACCATCCAGCTGGGGGATCGCACGGCTGCTCCCAGCAGTCCGGCTAGCCCATCCCCCCAAGCCATCACCAACACGCCACTGGCCACGGCGGCCGGTTGCGCGGGCCAAAACAGGGCCAACAACACAGTGATCGAGGCGCCATAGGCCACGGTGCCGTAGCTGGCCCGTCCCACGTCTTCCACCGCCGGCAGGATGCGCAGCCGGTGGTTCCAGGCCGCTAGCAGGGTGATCGCGGCGGCGGTTGGCATGGCGATGAGCCGGTCGATGCCGCAGCCCCAGGCAATCAACACCACCAAGCCGGTGCCGATGTGCACCAGCTTGCGGCTCCATTCCCGTTGTTCAGGCCAGCGCCGGCGTACTTGGATCGCCAGCAGGGCCAAAACCACCAGCCAGCCGGCCACGGCCGCCGCCCCGGCGAGTTGTTGGGCCCACCAGGGCGGCAGCCACCCCACCTAGGCGGCTTGCTGCACGTTGCTCATCAGCCGCAGTTTCATGATGGCCTTGGCTTCGAGTTGCCGTACCCGCTCGCGCGACACGTTGATCAGCCGTCCGATTTCGGCAAGGGTGAGCGGTTCGGAGCCTTCCAGGCCAAAGCGCAGCTTGATGATCCGCTGCTCCCGTTCGTTCAACTGGGCCAGCCAGGTGCCCAGGTGCTCCTTCTGCAGGTGCCGGTCCATCGAGTCCATGTGCTCGTTGCTGGCCGGATCGGCGATCAGCTCGCCGAGGGTGCTGCGATCCTCTTCGCCGCGGGCATGGGCATCGAGGGACGCGCAAGGGGCGCTCTGGGCGATCAGTTCTTCCAGCTCCTCAGGCCGCATATCGAGCGCATGGGAGAGCTCGAGGCGGTTGGGTTGGCGCCCCAGGCGATGGGAGAGCTCACGGCTGATGCGCCGCATCTTGGAGAGCTTCTCGCTGATGTGAATCGGCAGGCGAATCGTGCGGGCGCTGTTGTCGATCGCCCGGGTCATCCCCTGGCGAATCCACCAGTAGGCGTAGGTCGAAAACTTGTAGCCCATGGCCGGGTCAAATTTGTCGACGGCGCGCTCGAGGCCGATCGCACCTTCCTGAACCAGGTCGAGCAATTCCAGGCCTTGGTTTTGGTATTTCTTGGCCACGCTCACCACCAGGCGCAGGTTGGCGGCCATCATCCGGTCGCGGGCCCGTTGGGCCATCCGCAGTTGGCGTTTGTGTTTGGGCGTGCGCTCCACCAGCGGCAACTCCAGCAGGCGCTTGCCGGCTTGCACGTGGTGGGCCAGTTCAATCTCTTCGGCGGCGGTCAACAGCGGCACCCGGCCGATGGTGCTCAGGTACCAGCCGATCGAATCAGAACTCAGGCGACCACCGGCGCGTGGCCCTGTTGGTTTGGTCGTTGATGGTTTCCCACCAGAAAAAGCCATCAACGATGGCTCCGATTTCGAGACGTTGGTGTCAGCAACGTCTGAAACGGATTGCAAAGGCGTCCCCACACCCAAGCTCCGATTGAATTTGGCCGAAATGTAGCACTACAGGTGTCGTGTGAAGACGACGAATTGGAAAATTTCCTGTATCTGGTTTGACAGCGCAGATGTTCTTTTCAGGCAGCTGGCTTTAGGCCGCCGCGCCAACGCTTGACCATGGTCTGTTGCACCAGGTGATGGTCTCCTTCCACCTGGTGCTGATGGAAGCTGCCATCCGCATTCATGTGCCAAGCCCCGGTGTCCTGGAGATAGAGCGTGAGTAGCTCTTCGAGTTGCTCTTGCAACCGTTTGTCTTCAATCGGCGCCACCGCTTCCACCCGTCGATCCAGGTTGCGGGGCATCCAATCGGCGCTGCCAAAGAACAGCTCGGGGCTGCCCCCGTTGGCAAACCAGAAGAGGCGGGAGTGCTCCAGGAACTGGCCGATCACGCTCACCACCTTGATGTTGTCGCTGATGCCCTCCACACCCGGCCGCAGGCTGCACATCCCCCGCACCACCAGCTCCACGGTGACCCCGGCCTGCGAGGCCTCGTAGAGCAGGCCAATGATGGCTGGATCCACCAGGGCATTCATCTTGGCCCGGATGTGGCCGCCCTGGCCGGCACGGGCGTGGTCGATTTCCCGCTGGATCAGCTCCTCCATCCGCCGCCTGAGGGTGACCGGTGCCACCAGCAGCTTGCGGAAACTCTGTTGTTTGGCGAAACCGGTCAGGTAGTTGAACAGCTCCACCAGGTCGGCCCCGAAGGCGGGGTTGGCGGTGAGCAGGCCGATATCGGTGTAGAGCCGGGAGGTTTTGGAGTTGTAGTTGCCGGTGCCGATGTGCACGTAGCTGTTGAGACGGCCCTTTTCCTTGCGCACCACCAGCAGGATCTTGGTGTGGGTTTTCAGGCCCAGCACCCCGTACACCACGTGCACGCCTGAGTTTTCCAGTTGCTTGGCCCACTGGATGTTGTTGTCTTCATCGAAGCGGGCCTTGAGCTCCACCAGGGCC
>CAYFKI010000220.1:2402-2708 GCA_964343525.1 uncultured Cyanobium sp. | reverse complement strand
TACACCCAGACCATCAACGACTACTACGACCGCGAGATCGACGCGATCAACGAGCCCTACCGGCCCATCCCTTCCGGTGCGATCCCGCTGGGCCAGGTGAAGCTGCAGATCTGGTTGCTGCTGCTGGCAGGCCTGGGCGTGGCCTACGGACTCGACCTCTGGGCCCAGCACACCACCCCGGTGCTGTTGCTGCTCGCCTTGGGGGGCTCGTTTGTGAGCTTCATCTACTCAGCGCCACCGCTGAAGCTCAAACAGAACGGCTGGCTCGGCAACTATGCCCTCGGCGCTAGCTACATCGCCCTGCCC
>CAYFKI010000220.1:0-2392 GCA_964343525.1 uncultured Cyanobium sp. | reverse complement strand
CCGGCCAGGCCCTCTTTGGCCAACTCACCTGGACCACGGCCCTGCTGACCCTGGCCTACTCCTTGGCGGGCCTGGGCATTGCGGTGGTCAACGACTTCAAGAGCGTGGAGGGGGATCGGGCCCTAGGCCTGCAATCGCTCCCCGTGGCCTTCGGCATCAAGACAGCCAGCTGGATCAGCGCCGGCATGATCGATGGCTTTCAGTTGGCGATGGTGGCGGTGTTGATCGCCATTGGCCAACACTTCGCGGCGGTGCTGCTGGTGCTGTTGATCGTGCCCCAGATCACCTTCCAAGACATCTGGCTGTTGCGCGATCCGGTGGCCTTCGATGTGAAATACCAGGCCAGCGCCCAACCCTTCCTCGTCCTGGGGATGCTGGTGACCGCCCTGGCCATTGGTCACAGCGCCCTGGTGGCGTGAGGTGAACCACCGCAGGCGCCACCTGATCCGCAGTGGCCTGCTCGCCGCTGCCATTGGCGGTGGCGTGGCCCTGGGACAAGGGGCCCTCGTGGCGGGGTTTGATCTGCTGTTGCCCGATGCCCGCGGCATCAGTGCCTTCAATCGCCCTGGCACCCTCACCATCCTCTCGGCCGATGGCCAGGTGGTGCAGAAAATCGGGCCGGCCACCCGCGAAAAGATCACCGCCGGCGCCATGCCACCCCTGGTGGAAAAGGCCTTCATCGCGGCCGAAGATCGCCGCTTCTACGAACACAACGGCATCGACCCGGTGGGCATTGGCCGGGCCATGGTGCGCAACCTCACCCAACACTCGGTGGAGGAAGGGGCGAGCACCATCACCCAGCAACTGGCGCGCACCGTGTTCCTCAGCCAGGACCGCACCGTGTTGCGCAAGCTGGCGGAGGTGGCCTTGGCCGGAAAACTCGAGCGCCAGCTCAGCAAGCAGCAGATCCTCACCGAGTATCTGAATGTGGTGTACCTGGGATCCAGCGCCTATGGCGTGGCCGATGCGGCCTGGATCTACTTCTCCAAAACCCCCGACCAACTCACCCTGCCTGAGGCGGCGCTGATTGCGGGCCTGCCGCCGGCCCCCTCGGTGTATTCGCCCCTGGTGAATCCCAAGCTGGCGCTTGAGCGCCGGGCGATTGTGCTGCGGCGCATGCGGGAAGCGGGCTTCATCAATGATTGGGAGCAGGCCGAAGCCAACGCCGCCCCCCTCCAGCTCAAGCCGGCCGAACCCAAGTTTTTCGAGAGCCAGGCGCCCTACTTCACCAGTTGGGTGCAACAGGAACTGCCCAAGGTGCTCACCAAGGAGCAACTGGAAGTGGGCGGCCTCACCGTGAAAAGCAGCCTCAACCTGGCCTGGCAAGGCCAGGCCCAAAAGGCCATCAACGCCTATGCCCCAGGCCAGATGGAAGGGGCCCTGGTGGCGATGGAGCCCGGCACCGGCTTGGTGCGGGCGATGGTGGGCGGCAAGGATTTCGCCAAGAGCCAGTTCAACCGCGCCGCCGATGCCCTGCGCTCCCCAGGCTCCACCTTCAAGTTGTTTGTGTATCTCACGGCCCTCAAAGAGGGCATGAGGCCAGAGCGGATCGTGGTGGATAAGCCCCGCTGCTTTGCCGGCTACTGCCCCCACAACTTCGGCAACCGCTACATGGGCGCCATCCCGATGGTGGTGGCGATGCAGAACTCGCTCAACACCGTGGCGGTGAGCCTGCTGCAGCAACTGGGCTTCGACAAGGTGATTGAAACGGCCAAGAGCCTGGGCATTGGCCTCACCCGCGAACTCGGTCACTTCTATCCCTTGGCGATTGGCGCCTACGAGCAAACCCTGCTCGACATGACGGCCGCCTATGCCGCGATCAACAACGGCGGCATCTATGTGAAGCCCACACCGTTCGAAGAAATCCTCGGCCCCAATGGCGAACTCCTCTGGAGCCGGCGGGTGGATGGGGATCGGGGCCGGCGCGCCGTCGACAGCGACATCGCCAACACCATGCTCTGGATGCTGCAGCAGGTGGTGAAAGGCGGCACCGGCGCCGGTGCCGCCCTGCCCAACCGCCCTGTGGCCGGCAAAACCGGCACCTCCGAAGGCGGCCGCGACCTGTGGTTCATCGGCTCCATCCCCCAGCTCACCACCGGGGTGTGGCTGGGCTACGACAGCAACAAGCCCACCGGCGACACCAGCGTGGTGGCCACCTACGCCTGGCGGGCGTTCATGGAGCCGATCACCAAAACCCTGCCGGTGCGCCAATTCCCGCCCCGGCCGGTGCTCAACACCACCTACGCCGGCGACAAGAAACCGGCCGATGGCAAACCGCTCACCACCAGCGGCACCGGTAATACCCCAGCTGGCGGGGATGCGGCAGGAGGCACGGGCGGCAACGGCCTCCAGCCCAATCAACCCGCCGTAGGCGCCCCCACGGCCACCCCCC
>CAYFKI010000219.1:0-2725 GCA_964343525.1 uncultured Cyanobium sp. | reverse complement strand
GGCTTGATCAGCACCTGGTACTGGAAGTAGTGCTGGGCCCGGTTGGGGTTGTCGCCGTAGCGGCCATCGGTGGGCCGGCGGCAGGGCTCGGGATAGGCCACCGCCCAGGGCTCGGGCCCAATCGCCCGCAGCACGGTGTGGGGGCTCATCGTGCCCGCCCCTTTTTCCGTGTCGTAGGGCTGGAGGATCAGGCAGCCCTGCTCAGCCCAGAAGCGATTCAGGGTCTGGATGATGTCCTGGAAATGCACGGAGCGGGCTGGGCCTTCAATGCCAGCCATTGTGGCTCTCAGGCCACCAGCTCCAGCAGGCCCATCAACCCGCCCGCCAGGGGCCGATGCTGCACCTGGCTAAAACCCGCCTGCTGGGCGAGCTGCTCCTGCTGGGCTGCCGTGGCAAAACGCTCCAAGCTGGCCTCCAGGTAGGCGTAGTTCTCCCGTACGCCAAAACGCTCGGCGGTGGGCACCACCAACTGGCGCAGATAAAACCGCTGAAAGCGCGCCAGCCGTTCCGTGCCGGCCAGGGCCGGATCCGGCCGGTTGAAATCGAGCACCGCCGCCTTGGCCCCGGGCTTCAGCAGGCGCCGCAGCTCGCCCAAAGCCGCCGCAGGATCACTGAGGTTGCGCAGCCCGTAGGCCATCACCGCCCCATCGAACCGCCCGGCCTCCAAACCGGTGGCCAGGGCATCGCCCTGCTGCCAGCGCAGGCTCAGCCAGGGTTGGGCCGCAGCCCGCTGGGCCGCCACCTGGAGGGGAGCCGCGGCCGCATCGAGGCCGAGCACCGAGCCCCCGGGCCGCACCTTGGCCGCCAACACCAGGGCCACATCGCCTGTGCCGCAACACAAATCGAGCAACTGCTGACCCGGCTGGGGCGCCAACCAGGCCACGGCCTGCCGTTTCCACACCCGGTGCAGCCCCAGGCTCAGCAGGTCGTTGAGCAGGTCGTAGCGGGGGGCGATTTGCTCAAACAACTGCTGAACAGCTGCCGGATCGCCCGGCTTAAAGCTGCCCATCCCAGGGGAGCTCAATCGCATCCAAACTGATCCCCACCTCCACCTCAGGAGCGGGCAGCAAGCCCCGGGCCTGCAGGCGATCAGGGCTTGTCAGGGTCAACACCATCACGGTGGCAAGGCCCACGGCGGCCGAGCACACCATGCAGCCGGCCAGCATCAGCGAAAACTCCTGCCGGTCATTGGCGGCCTGCATCAGTTGCAGGGCCCAGGCCACCAAGGCCACCACAGCCACCACCATCACCAGGCCCAGGCCTGTGGCAGCGGCTGGAGGTAGGGACGTGATCAGGCTCACTGCAGCAATGTAACGAGCCATAACAGGGCAGCGCGAGCCATACCCAGGGCCTCAAAGGCCTGCGGTCACTGGCCGGATCGCCAATCCCCGGGCCAGCAGATCCGCCTTGATTTGGGGCACGGTGAGCACACCGTCGTGCAGCAACGACGCCAGCAGGGCCGCCGAGGCATTCCCCCCCGCCGGACCCGTTTCCAGAGCCGCCGCGATGTGGTCGATGCAGCCCGCCCCACCGGAAGCAATCACGGGCACCTCCACCTCCTGGGCCACCGCCCGGGTCAAGGAGAGCTCATAACCGGCCTGGGTGCCGTCGCCATCCATCGAGGTGAGCAGGATCTCGCCGGCCCCCAGGGCCACCACCTGCTGGGCCCAGGCCACCACATCCAGGCCGGTGTTCTCACGACCACCTTTGACATACACATCCCAGCCGGGCTCAGGCCCCTGGCGGCGGCGGGCATCAATCGCCACCACGATGCACTGGCAGCCAAAACGCTCCGCCCCCCGCGCCACCAGCTCGGGGTCCCGCACCGCCGAGGAATTGAGGCTCACCTTGTCGGCACCAGCCCGCAGCAGCTCTGTGATGCCCTCCACGGTGCTGATCCCGCCCCCCACCGTGAAGGGAATGGTCACGGCCTCCGCCGTGCGGCGCACCAGTTCCACCAGCGTGGCGCGGCCCTGGTGGCTGGCGGCGATGTCGAGAAACACCAGCTCATCAGCTCCAGTGGCGCTGTAGCGGCAGGCCAGTTCCACCGGATCACCGGCATCGCGGAGGCCCACAAAATTCACACCCTTCACCACCCGGCCGTCGGCCACGTCGAGGCAGGGAATGATCCGCTTGGCAACCATGAGCTCGCTGTTAGTGTTGCGCCACTTTCCAGTTGCGCCAGCCATGTCCCAGGCTGCCACCACGGGCTCCGTGAATGTTGGCTCCAAGGTGCGGATCACCCGGGTTCGGGACCGCATCTCCACTGAGATGGTGGAGGCCCTCAAGGCCGACGCCACCGGCTCCGTGGTTGGCTTCCGCACCGTGGATGGCAAGGGCATTGGCGTGGTGGTGCAATTCGCCAACGGCCAGAAAGCCTGGTTTTTCGAAGACGAAATCGCCCTCGCCTGAGGTCCTGCGTTGACCAACAGCCCCAATCCTGAGGCGACCAGTGGCGGCGGTGCCCGCCAGTTGCTGGGCATGAAAGGTGCCAGCGGCACCTCCAACATCTGGAAAATCCGGCTTCAGCTGATGAAGCCCGTCACCTGGATCCCCTTGATTTGGGGTGTGCTCTGTGGCGCCGCCGCCTCCGGCAACTTCCACTGGACCTTCAGCGAGGTGGGCGCCTCGATCGCCTGCATGTTGATGAGCGGGCCTTTGCTGGCCGGCTACACCCAGACCATCAACGACTACTACGACCGCGAGATCGACGCGATCAACGAGC
>CAYFKI010000218.1:0-2729 GCA_964343525.1 uncultured Cyanobium sp. | reverse complement strand
ACGGCCGCTGAAGGTGGTGAGAAACACCGGATCGCGGCGCTGCGTCACGCAGTGGAAGCGCACCAGGGGGGAGGCTTCTTCCCCGCCGTAGAAGCCCATGTGGTCGCCGCAGGGGCCATCGATCAGCTCTTCGCCGGGCGTGATCGTGCCCTCGAGCACCACCTCGCTGTGGGAGGGAACTTCGAGGTTGAGGGTTTTGCAGCGGGCCAGGCGCACGCCTTCACCGGCATAGAGCCCGGCGAACAACCACTCACTCAATTGCACCGGAATCGGCGTGGCCGCCGCCATCACCAGCAGGGGGTGCACGCCGATCGCCACCGCCACTTCGAGCTTTTTGCCCATCTGGGCCGCCTTGCGCAAATGGCGGGCCCCGCCGCGCACGCTCAGCCAGTGCACGGTCATCGTGTTGATCGACTGCCGCTGCAGCCGGTAGACCCCCACATTGGGTACGCCCGTTTCGGGATCCTTGGTGATCACCAGGCCCAGGGTGATCACGCCGCCCGCATCGCCCGGCCACGGCCGCAGCAGGGGCAGGGCCTCCAGATTCACCGCCTCCCCCTTGAACACCTGCTGGTGGCAGGGCGGGGTGAGATCGAGATCGGGCCGCGCTTTCAGCAGATCAAACAGCACACTGCCGAAGCGGGCGGTTTCCCTCAGGCCCTTGGGGGGCCTGGGTTGCTGCAGCAGGGCCAGCCGCTCCCCCAGGGTTTCCAGCTCTTCGGGGCGTTCCATGCCCATGCTCCAGAGCACCCGCTCCACGGTGCCGAGCAGGTTCACCGCCACCGGCATCGGGCTGCCGATCACGTTTTCAAATAGGAGCGCCGGCCCGCCCATGGCCAGCACCCGATCGGCAATGGCCGCCAATTCGAGGTCGGGATCGACCGGAGCTGTGATCCGGCGCAACTGACCCCGGGCTTCGAGCAGCTCGATGAAGCCGCGCAGATCACGGCGGCTGCGCTGGGGGATCGCCGTGGCTGCCATCGAAGTGCACCAGTGGTGCCTACTGTGGCGCACCCCTCCCCGCAGCTGCGCCCGTGCAGATCTCCTATTTCCACACCTCAGAAGCGGTGCCCCCGGTGCTCGCTCCCGGGGAGGGTGGCCCCGATGCGGCGGTGGTGATCGATGTGCTGCGGGCCACCACCACCATTGCCTGGTCACTGAAAAACGGCGCCGAAGCGATCGAGGCCTTTGCCGATCTCGGCGCCCTGGATGCCGCGGCGGCCGCCTGGCCTGCAGAGCGGCGTCTGCGGGCCGGGGAACGGGGCGGCAAACGGGTCGACGGCTACGACCTGGGCAATTCCCCCCTCGCTGTTACCCCCGAGCTGGTGGGCGGCAAGCGCATCTTCATGAGCACCACCAATGGCACCCGTTCCTTGGCGGCGGTGAAGCCGGTGCCTCTGCTGGTCACGGCCTGCCTGCCCAACCGCACCGCGGTGGCCCGTCGGTTGCTCGAGGCCGGCGCCCAGCGGGTGTGGATCGTGGGCAGCGGCTGGGAAGGCGATTACTCCCTCGAAGACAGCCTGGCGGCTGGGGCGGTGATCGAGGCGGCGATGGAGGCTGCCTCAGGCGCGGTGAACACGGGCAACGACGAAGCCTTGGCGGCCCTGGCTCTGTGGCAGCAGTGGCGCCACGATCCCGAGGCCTGCCTCCGGGCGGCCAGCCATGGCCAGCGCCTGATTGGCATCGGCAACCACGACGCCGACTTCGCCTGCTGCGCCGCCGTGGATAGCCTCGAATTGGTGCCGGTTCAGGCCGAACCCGGGGTGCTCAAGGCCAGTTGAGGCTTGCTCGCGTTAAGGGGGCCCGTTAGACCCTCGGGCCCTGCCCTTACAGTTCGGGGGTCGGTTTTGGGCGTGCGGTGGGCAGTTTTTTGGCGGCAGCGGTGCAGCTCACCAGCACCTCCAATCCGGATGCCAATTTCGCCGCTGCCGAAGAGCAGATTGAGCTAGCGGCTCGCCGCGGCGCCGAGTTGGTGGGGTTGCCGGAAAACTTCGCCTTCATGGGTGAAGACAGCCAGCGGCTGGAGCTCGCCCCCTCGTTGGCTGAGCAATGCAGCCGGTTTCTGGTCACCATGGCCCGGCGCTACCAGGTGACCCTGCTGGGCGGGGGCTTCCCTGTGCCCGCCGGGCCGGGGCAAACCTTCAACCGGGCCGAACTGGTAAGCCATGAGGGCCAACTCCTGGCCCAATACGACAAGATCCACCTCTTCGATGTGGATCTGCCCGACGGCAACACCTACCGCGAATCGGCCACGGTGAAACCGGGCGACACCCTGCCGCCGGTGGTGGATGTGCCGGGTCTGGGGCGCATCGGCCTCTCCATTTGCTACGACGTGCGCTTCCCGGAGCTCTACCGCCACCTGGCGAGCCAGGGGGTGGATGTGCTGATGGTGCCCGCCGCCTTCACGGCCTTCACCGGCAAGGACCACTGGCAGGTGCTGCTCCAGGCCCGGGCCGTGGAAAACACCGCCTATGTGCTGGCTCCTGCCCAGACAGGCCTGCACTACGGCCGCCGCCACAGCCATGGCCATGCCCTGGTGATTGACCCCTGGGGAACGGTGCTGGCCGATGCCGGCGTGGCCCCAGGCCTGGCCGTGGCTCCGGTGGATCCGGGCCACACCCACCGGGTTCGGGCCCAGATGCCGAGCCTCAAACACCGCCGTCCGGTGCTGTTTTAAGGGCCCCCATGCGGTTGCTGGTGGGCCTGTTCGATAGCGGCCTTGGCGGCCT
>CAYFKI010000217.1:0-2777 GCA_964343525.1 uncultured Cyanobium sp. | reverse complement strand
AGCCACCACCAGTCGCTGAAGCAGGCGGCTTGGCCGCAGGCCTCACCGGAGGCGTTCCAGAGGGTCCAGAGCTGGGCGCGGTTGATCTGGAACCGGCGGCCCTGGCGATCGATGCGAATGCCGCTGTAGCCGCTGATGGCGTTCTGGTGCTGGGCGGTGGCGAGGGCCTGCTGGCGGCTGGTTTGTTCAGCGGGTTCGGCGGTGTTCTTGGAGGGCATGCCCACCATCTCCGCCCAGGGGCGGCCCCAGAGGCGCAGGGCTGAGCGGTTGGCGTAGATCAGCCGGGGCCCCTCGCCTTGATCCAGGGCGCGGCCATCGTGGGCCAGCACCACGATGGCGGCTGCAAAGAGTTCCTGGGCCAGCGGGGCATTGCTTGGCGCGATCAGCGGTCTGCCGAAGGCCTGCGCGTAGCCGCTGGCGATCTGCTCTGCGGTGGCGATCGCTTCAGGGGTGAGCCAGGGTGCTGCTGCTTGGGAGGTCATGGCTGGCAGACCTCGGCCTGGGCGCCCTGGGCCCTAGTTGGCATCGGCTCCTTCTTGGCCATCGTTGGCGCCGGCCCCCATCGCTTTGGCCATCGCCAGGTTGGCGGCGAGCTGGCCATGGGCCTTGAGCTGCTCAAGGAAGCGCCCATTGGCGTCGGCGAAGCGTCCGTCTTCAGCCAAGGGCAACGGCCCCGCCGCATCCAGGCCGGTGTCGCCCTCCATGGCTGGGGTGATCACCACGAGTTCCGGATCGAGGGCTGCGCCATAGCGCCACCAGCGGTTGGGATCCTTGATGGCTGGATGCACCGGCTGACTGGCCGCTGGGGCGTCCGCCGCATCGCCACCGTTGGCACCAGCCTGTTTCGCCTGGGCTTGCTTGGCCAGGGCTTGTTTGGCTAGGGCCTTGCGCCTGCGCACCGCCAGATCGGCCAGCAGTTGGCCCCGGGTGCGCCCACGCATCTGAAACAGCACGAAGGGGTCTTCGCTGAAGCGATCGCCCATCAGGTAGTAGACGGCGCTGATGTGTTTGCAGGGGTTGGCCTTGTCCGGGCAGCTGCATTCGCTGCGCACCTCCTGCAACTTGAACGGAAACAGCCGTTTCCCGCTGGCCGCAAAGGCCCGCTCGATGTCCTGGGGCATCACCCCAGCCAGCAGTTGGGCCGACCATCGCGCTTTCTGGGTGAGGGCATCGAGCACGTAGCCCCAGTCTTCGTCGCTGAGCACATCCAGCCAGAGCTTCACCTTGTAGGGATCGGCATCGGTGCCCTGCACCCGCGCATGCACCCGCCGGCCCTCAAAGCGGATCGAGGTGACATTGCCGGATCGGGCGTAATCCCAGGCGCGCTCCAACCGTTTTTTGAAGCGGTAGCCATTGATCAGCTCCATCCACTGTTCCACCCACCAGGGCTGCTGGCCCAGGCCCTGGTCGCCCAATTGGGTGGTGATCGGGTTGGAGGGGGAGATGGTCATGGCTCAGTCGTCCTCCAGGGCCACAAGCTCGCGCAACTGGCCCACCTCCAGTCCGCCGAGCCAGTCTTCGCCTGAGCCGACGATATCGGCGGCGAGTTTGGATTTCTCGCGAATCATGCGATCGATCTTTTCTTCCACCGAGCCGCTGGTGATGAATTTGTGCACCATCACCCGGTTCTGTTGGCCAATCCGGTAGGCCCGGTCGGTGGCTTGGTTTTCCACGGCCGGGTTCCACCAGCGGTCGATGTGGAACACGTGGCTGGCCCGGGTGAGGTTGAGCCCCACGCCGCCGGCCTTGAGCGAGAGCAGGAACAGCTGGGGACCGCGGGGGTCGTCCTGGAAGCGATCCACCATCGCTTGCCGTTCGGTTTTGCTGGTGCTGCCGTAGAGGAAGGGCACCTCCTGGCGCCATTTGCGCTCCAGGTGCGCCTGGAGCAGCAGTCCCCATTCGGCGAACTGGGTGAACAGCAGGGCCCGATCGCCGGCCTCCATCACCTCCTCGAGGATTTCCTCAAGCCTTTGCACCTTGGCGCTGCGGCTGGCAAAGCCGGCGTCTCCTTTGGCGCCCATCGCGGCGGGCGCCACCGCCTGGTCGATGTCTTCCTTGAGGGCCAGGGCCGGGTGGTTGCAGATCTGCTTGAGCTTGGTGAGCAGGGCCAGCACCTGGCCGTGCTTCTGGCCCAGCGGTGCCCGGGCGATGGCATCCAGGCTGTCCTCCACGGTTTTGTTGTAGAGCTTGCGCTGCTCGGGGGCGAGGCCCACCCATTCGCTCAGTTCCACCTTTTCGGGCAGGTCGGAAATGATCGATTTGTCGGTTTTGAGGCGCCGCAGGATGAAGGGGCCCACCCTGGCCTTGAGATCGCGCAACGAAGCCATGTCGCCGTAGCGCTCAATCGGCAGTCGGTAGCGCTGGCGGAAGAAGGGTTCATCGCCGAGCACCTTGGGATTGAGGAAATCCATCAGGGCCCAGAGTTCACTCACGCGGTTTTCCACCGGTGTGCCGGTGAGGGCAATGCGGAAGCGGCTGTGGCGGCTGTTCCGCCCTGGTCGGGCCAGATCGCGGGCGGCCATCGATTGCTTGGCGGTGGGGGTTTTGATCGCCTGCGCCTCATCGATCACCACCCCCTGCCAATCCACGCTTTCGAGCAATTCGCTGTCGCGTTGCAGCAGGCCGTAGCTGGTGAGCACCAGATCCACGCCTTTGAGGGCCTTTTTGAGCGCCTCCGCACTTGTGGGACGGCGCGGGCCGTAGTGCTCGCGCACGCTGAGCTCGGGCGTAAAGCCGGCGGCTTCCCGTTTCCAGTTGGTGAGCACCGAGGTGGGCGC
>CAYFKI010000216.1:0-2778 GCA_964343525.1 uncultured Cyanobium sp. | reverse complement strand
GCTGGCCTGATGCTGCGGGATGCAACAGCAAATCCAAAAAGATTTGCGGGGTTTTGAGGGGCTCAGCCGTCTCTTGGCGGGCCAAGTCTTGTGAGATTAGTCGGGATAAGCACCGCTAATGGGTTGCTGGATTCCGGCGCTTGGGGCGGTTTTCCCCAGCTTGGTTTGGCGTTTTCCCCAGGTCGCTGGCCATGGGCCGTGTAGGGGCTGGCGGTTGGGGAATGTCCGGATCTGTTCAACGTCTCCTTGACACCCGGCCGAGGGGAATTAGCTGGCGGCCCTGTGTTCCCGGATGCAGCCCAGAAGTGTTCCAGCGAACGGCTGTCTCGCGTTGTCTCACCGTGGGGTTGCAGCTTGTGCATCGCTTTGACGACCCCTTCATGCCTGTGGCCTACTGGGGCTCAACGACGCAGCAAGCCCCGGCACGATGGGTTCGGATCCACAGCAACTCGACGCACTTCAATCCCTCGAAGCAGACGCCCCAGCCCCGAGCGTTGCCCAGCCGGAGAGCTACCAGCCCGCAGGCAGCCAGGCCTCCATCAGCCAAGCCGCCTCGGAGCCTGCGGTCAGCAGCATCAGCCTCGAGGCCGAGGTGCCTGAGCTGCTTTATGAGGGCATGCGCCAATTCATCACCAGCCATCCCCAGTGGGATCAATACCGCTTGGTGACCTCCGCCCTGGCCAACTTCCTGTTCCAGAACGGTTGCTCGGATCAAACCGTGACCAAGCACTACCTCAACAGCCTGTTCCTCAAGCCCTGAGCGGCAGGGTCTTGCTCGCGCTGCGGCCTTGGCAAAAAAAAGCGGGGGCGCCAACCCCCGCTCGTGTTCTCCCTTGCCCGACCCTTGTGGAAAGGTCGCCCGGCCATTGTGTGGATCCTGCCCCGAGGGGTTTGTCGCCACCGACACCGGATCGGGGCCTGGATCAGCAGCCCCTGACACGCCGTTAGCTGGCGAGCCCCCCATCCCCCTGTTTGAGCCGGGCGGCGGCGGCTTCACAGGCGCGCCAGGTGATCGCCATTTCCGTGAGCGTGGGGCTCTGCCAAGCGGAGGTGGGCCAGCAGGCCCCATCCACCACCAACACATTGCTGGCGCCCCAGCACTGGTTGAAGCGGTTCACCACCCCGTCGCTGGCGCGCTCGGCCATGCGGGCTCCCCCCAGCTCGTGGATGTAGTAGCCCGGGGGTGGGGCCCCTGCGCTCACCGCCAGGCTGGATTTGATCCAGGGCTCCAGCAGCGGCAACACAAACAAGTCCTCAATCGGCCGGATCGTGCCGCCAGCCGCCGCCACCACCGCCTCCATGCGCGCGTGCATGTGGGCGAGCATGTCGGTTTCGTTGGCGCCCCAGCGGCAGTCGATGTGGGCGATCGGTAGGCCCCAGCGATCGCGGCGCTCGGGGTGCAGGCTCACCCGGTTGCTGGCGTCGGCGAGCACCTCGCCGTGGCCGATCAAAAAGCCCACCGCTTCGCCCCGGCGCCGTTGCAGCAGGGCGGGGGGATCAAAGCGCTGCAGGGCGGTCCAGAGGCCGTAGCCCCGCAGGAACGCCTCCTGCGGGCCATCGAGGTTCACCGTGTTGGGGATGAAGCAGCTGCCGGCGCCCGAGAGCTCCTGGGGCTGGGTAGGGGCGGCCACGCCCGGAATCGAGAAAAAGCGGCTGCTGGAGATGTGATCCATCAGGTGCAGCCCCAACGTTCCCGAGGGGTCGATCAGCCCCTTGCTCTGGTGGGTTTCGCTGGAGTGCAACAGGATCCGCAGGCTCTCGATCGTGGAGGCGCAGAGCACCACCAATGGCGCTGTGAGCTCCTCGTGGCTGCCGGTTTGGGCATCCACCACCACCACACCGGTGGCCCGCTCCTGGGCCCCATCCAGCACCAGGTGGCTCACCACCGCATCGCTGCGCACCTTGGTGCGGCCGGTGGCGAGGGCCCGCGCCAGGGTGCGGCCGGGGCTGCTGGAGCGCGGCCAGGGAGCACTGGCGCTGGGGGTGTGGAGGTTGAAGCCGCGCGAATGGATCAGCGGCAGGCCCAGCTCCTTGCCAATGGCCCGTTGCAGGTGCGCTTCGCCGGGGGTGAAGGGCAGGGGGCTTTCGAACTGGCCATCGGGGAGCTGGGGCAGGCCATCGCAGCAGCCATGCACCGCCAGCAGCTGCTCAAGCCGGGTGTAGTAGGGCGCCAGATCGCGGCTGTCGATCGGCCAGCTGGGGCCGTGGCCATCCCGCTCGCCCGCCTTGAACTCGTAATCGGACAGCCGCAGGGTGATGCCGCCCCAGGTGAGGCTTTTGCCGCCCACCTGCCGGCCCCGGCTCCACAGAAAGGGGGCATCGTCGGGGGTGGAGTAGGGATTGGCCCGCTCATCCACAAACAGATCCGGGTTGTGCTTCCAGAAGCCCGGATGGTGGCGTTGCAGCACCTGTTTGCCGCTGCTCAAGTTGCGCAGCCGGCGCAGGCTGTTGAGCGGTTCACTCCCCAGGGCGTTTCGCGCCGTGAGCTGGGGGCCCGCCTCCAGCACGAGCACCTGCAACCCCGCCTCCGCCAGCACCATGGCGGCCACACCGCCGGTGGCACCCGAGCCCACCACGATGGCGTCGGGGATGGCGTCTAGCTGGCTGTGGGCTTGGGGATGGGGCACAGCGCCGGTGGTGGACACAGGGCAAACAACAAGAAACCCCGACAGGGGTCTGCCGGGGTCTCGAGGAAGTGGTGGCGGGGGCGAGATTTGAACTCGCGACCTTCGGGTTATGAGCCCGACGAGCTACCAGACTGCTCTACCCCGCGTCGAC
>CAYFKI010000215.1:0-2779 GCA_964343525.1 uncultured Cyanobium sp. | reverse complement strand
TGATCAGCAATCCTTAGCCATGGCTGTTTTCCACGGCCTGTCGCTGTTTTCCTCAGCAACCCCTGGGGTTTTCCCCAGCCCTTCGGACCCCAGGGCGGAGTGGGGATCGGCGCTTGCGTTAGCCCCTGGGGGAAAGCCCCTTTCCCCTTGACGGCCCTGGCGGCGCCACCTCGCTTGGGCCAGGAAGCCTTCTCTGGGCGCCAGGCCGCCTGCGGCGACTGAATCTTGCCGTTGGATGGATTGAGACGCCTGGTGTGGCCGAGTTTTGACGTTGGCCTACGGCTGTGGCCAGATGGTGGTCCCGGTGTGGATGCCCATGGGCCCCTCGCGAGTGCGCCTCCAGTCCCCTTCCCAGCTCGAGGGTGTCCCTGCGCAGCGCCCCCGTCGGGCTTCCGAAGCGCTGGCGGCGGGCCCTGAAATCGTGGTGCTGGTGGCCCGCACCAGCGAGGACGGCCGCAGCTTGATCGCCGCCGTGCGCCGTGGGGCCAGCGTGCTGCTCGACACCCGTGGCCTGCCTCCAGAGCGGGCTCAGCGCTTGGTGGATTACTGCACCGGTGGGGTGCTCGCCATGGATGGCCAGGCCCACTGTGCCGGCCCCAACGCCTTTTTGTTTGCCCCCGCCTTAGCCCGCATTAGCGCCGCTGCTGCAGGTAGGTCTGCACGTTGATCGGGGTGGGTTGGCTGTAGCCCACTGGCAACCAGATGTCGCCAGCGCTGGTGGCCACGTGCACTTCCCAGTTGTAAAGGCCGCGGTAGGCGGCTGGGTCGTCGGCCAAGAGCGCCGCGTACTCCAGCACGGCGTTCCCGTAGTGGTCGCTGTTGTTGTAGCCCCAAAGGCCGCGGCGGATGTCGCGCAGCCCCCCGCGGCGCACCAGGTAACGGGCGGCCGCCTGGATGGCGTCATGGGGGTCGCGGATGTCACCGCCCTTGCCAATCCCGGGCTCGGCCCAGGTGCTGGGCAGAAACTGCATCGGCCCGTGGGCATTGGCCACTGAGACGCCGTCGATGCGCCCCATGGCCGTTTCCACCAGATTCACCGCCGCCAGCACCTGCCAGGGGATGCCGGTGGCGGCGCTGGCCTCTTGGTAATAGCGCAGCAGTTCAGCGGCTGGCCTCGGCGCAATGATCCGCCAGGCCGGCAACGTGGAGCGGGCCGGGCCGCGCTGCATGGCCAAGAATTCTCGCCGCGCCTTGAGATGGTGCTGGGCCACACCGCGCCACCGGGGCGGCAGCAGGGCCAGGACGGCATTGGCCAGGGCCGGCTGTTTGGCCAGCTGCCGGTAGATCACCTGTTGCTGGTGGGCTAATGGCGGCAGGGCCGTGTCGGCCGTGGCGGGGTTGCGGATCCTGGTTTCCAGCTCCACCAGCCGATCGGCAATGGCTGTTGGCGTGGCTGGCACCTCTGGCGGGGATGGTGCCGCCGATGGTGATAGGGCCAATGGCGAGGTTGGGTGCCACGGCGCTGGGAAATCGGCCTGGTTTCCTGGGGCAGGTCTGTTCGAACTGCAGGCCGCGCTGGGCAGCAGCAGGACTGCCGCAGCGGCGGCGATCAGCTTCCGCATGGATCGAGGCGGCGCCGCACCGATTCGGCGTGGCTGTGCAGGCCCTCACTTTCAGCCAGGGTGACCACCGAGGCGCCGGTCGCTTCCAGGGCGGCCCTGTTGAAGCGGATCAAGGATGTGTGGCGCAGGAAGGTCTCCACGCACAGGGCACCGGCAAAACGGGCGGTGCCAGAGGTGGGCAGGGTGTGGTTGGGACCCGCCAGGTAGTCGCCCACGGCTTCGGGGGTGTGGGGGCCCATGAAGATCGCCCCGGCGTGCTGGATCCGATCGGCCAGCGGTTCGGGATCGTCCACCAAGAGCTCCAGGTGCTCGGGGGCAAAGCGGTCGCTGAGACTCGCCGCGGTGGCGAGCGAATCGCACACCACAATCAGGCCCCAATCCTCAATCGCCTGGCGGGTGATGGCTGCCCGGGGATGGTCAGCCAGTTGATGGGCTAGGGCTGCAGGCATCGCCGCTGCCAGCGCTTCACTGGTGGTGAGCAGGATTGCTGCTGCCAGGGGATCGTGCTCAGCCTGGGCAAGCAGGTCGGCGGCCACAAGCTGGGGGTCGGCGGTGTGGTCGGCGATCACCAGCACCTCGCTGGGGCCCGCCAGCGAATCGATCGACACCCGGCCATAGACCGCCTTCTTGGCCAGGGTCACGTAGAGATTGCCAGGACCGGTGATCACATCCACCCGCGGGATGCTTTCGGTGCCATAGGCCAGGGCGCCAATGGCCTGGGCGCCGCCCACCCGGTACACCTCCTTCAAGCCGGCCAAGTGGGCCGCAGCCAGCACGGTGGGGTTGGGCTCGCCCCCAGGACCCGGCGGGGTCACCATCACCACCCGCTCTACGCCGGCCACGGTGGCCGGCACCGCATTCATCAGCACGGTGCTGGGGTAGGAGGCGCGGCCGCCGGGCACGTAGAGCCCGGCGGCGGCCACGGGACGCCAGCGGCGGCCCAACAGCTCTCCGTGGGGTCCGGTGACGGCCAGATCGGCCGGATGCTGTTGCTGGTGGAAGGCCAGAATCCGCTGGTGGGCCAGCTCCAGGGCCTGGCACAACTCAGGTTCGCAGGTGTCCCAGGCCTGCTTGAGCCGTTCCTCCGGGATGCGCAGTGGATCGGGCCGCACGCCGTCGAAGCGCTCGGTGAGTGCGATCAGGGCCGCATCGCCCTCCCGTTGCACCTGCTCAAGAATGGCGTCCACCCTGGCTGTTTCTTCGGCCATGCGGCCGCC
>CAYFKI010000214.1:0-2780 GCA_964343525.1 uncultured Cyanobium sp. | reverse complement strand
TCCAAACCCACCACCGCCAGAAGATGCTGCACGCGATCGCGCTGCTCAGCGCTGAGGCCGCCGAACAACAGCGCGGCCGGACCGTGGGGCCCGCGCACAGCCAGCTCGAGATTGCGGCGTGGTGTGAGGTTCTGATAAACGCGCGGCGTCTGAAACTTGCGGCCGATGCCTAGGCGGGCAATGCGGTGTTCGCTCTGCCCCACCAGCGAGCGACCGCGGAACAGCACGTCCCCCTGGGTGGGGCGCACCTTGCCGGTGATCACATCGAGGAACGTGGTCTTGCCGGCGCCATTGGGGCCGATCACGGCGCGCAGCTCACCGGGGGCGAGCTGCAGGTTGAGGTCATTGAGGGCGAGGAAGCCGTCGAAGCTGACGGTCACCCCGCGCAGGTCGAGGAGTGTCATCGCCGATGCGCAGCCGAACGAAAGAAACGAGGAGCCAAAAAGGCGAGCGGGGCAAGAACGATCACGCCGCACCTCCTGGCCGTTGATCGTGCAACTGATCCTGCTCAGACTGGAGCTCTGTGTTGAAGTCCAGCCCGGGGTACGTGGGCAGGGGTGGCGGTGATTGCACGAGTGCGATCAGCCGTGAGGGGCCACCGCTACGCCACCAGCCCACCAAACCATCGGGCAGAGCCGTCACCACCAGCAAGAACAGGGCGCCCTGAATGAACAACCAGGTTTCCGGCAAGGCTTCACTCACCAGGCTCTTGGCGTAATTGATCAGAACGGCACCGAGCACCGCACCAATCAGCGTTCCGCGCCCGCCAACCGCCACCCAGATCACCATCTCAATCGAGAAGGGCACCGCCATGTACTGGGGCGACACAATGCCGGACTGCACGGTATACAGCGCACCGCTGATACCGGCGAGAGCACCGGCCACGGCGAACACCAGGGTTTTGTAGGCGGTGGGGTTGTAGCCGGTGAAACGAAGACGGGGCTCATCGTCGCGGATGGCGACCAGGGCATCACCAAAGCGTCCGCGCGTGAGCCAGCGACAGAGCAGAAACGCCGCGATGGTGATCAGCACCGTGAGCCAGAACAGATTGCGCTGCATGGCATCGCTGCCAACCAGCTCTCCCAAGATGCGGGCGGTGGAGGTTTTGAGGCCGTTGGTGCCGTTAATCAGCTTCTGCTGACCATTGAAGAAGTTGAAGAACACCAACAGGGCTGCCTGGGTGAGGATCGAGAAGTAGACCCCCTTGATGCGGTTGCGGAACACCAGATAGCCAAGGCCACCGGCAACTAGGGCAGGCAGGACCCAGATCGCCAGCACGGTGAAGAGAGGAGAGTTGAAGGGCTGCCAGAACAACGGCAAATTCTTCACTCCGTAGAGCGAAAAGAATTCTGGCAGCTCGCCAGGCTTGAGCTCATTGAGCTGCAGATACATCGCCAGGGCATAGCCACCCAACGCGAAGAAGATGCCCTGGCCGAGGCTGAGCATGCCGGTGTAGCCCCAGATCAGATCAATGCCAAGAGCCACGATCCCAAGCGAGAGAAAGCGGCCGAGCAGATTGAGCCGGAAGGGGGGCAGCAGCACCGGCAGCAGCACCGCCGCCAGCACGATCAACCCCCAGGGCAGCCAGCGGCGCAGCTGACGGGAGGCCAACAGATCCGCCATGGTTCAGGCCTCCACCATGCGACCCTTCTGCGGAAACAGACCGGCCGGTCTGACCTGCAGAAAGACAACGATGAGGGCAAACACCAGCACCTTGGCCATCGACGTGGTGGCGAAGAAGGTGACCAGGGTGTTCAGCACCTCGGGCATCCCGGGCCACACCAGCAGCAGCGAGCCGGAACCGACCGTGTAACTGAGGATGCCGATACCAAGGGCCGCTAGCACCGTGCCGGCGAGCTTGCCCACCCCACCGAGCACCACCACCATGAAGCAATCCACGATGTAGTTGCCGCCGAGATTGGGGCCGACCGAACCGAGCAGGGTGACCGCCACACCGGCCACACCCGCCAGGCCGGAACCGATCAGGAAGGTGAGAGCATCCACCTTGCCGGTAGGGATCCCGAGGCAGTCACTCATCGAGCGGTTCTGGGTGACGGCACGGATCCGCATGCCCCAGACACTCTTTTGCAGGAACCAGCTCACCGCCAACAGGGCGGCAATGGTGAGCGCAATGATGAACAAACGAGCCGCCGGCATGTTCACCGTGCCGACATCGATCGACCCACGCAGCCAGGTGGGCGCCGTGACGTCGATATTGCGGGCGCTGAACCAGGGCTGATCCAAGACCCGCTGCTCACCGAGCAAGGAGGCCGCCACAATGCCGACACCAGCACTGAGCAGCCAGCTGCCGGTGCCCAGCAGCGGCGTCCAGCGCTGCTGCCACCAGGCTCTAGGGGTGAAGCGCGGAATCAGCAGACCACCCAGCACCGCCAGCACCAGGCCGATCGCGAAGGCGCTGCTCACGGAGCGCACGAACTGCTGCAGGATCAGGCTGACGCCCCAGGTGGCCAACAGGGTTTCCAACGGGCGGCCATACAGGCGACGAATCACCGTTTTCTCGAGCAACAGCCCCGCCAGACCACTCACCAGAAAGGCCAGCGGGATGGCAACCAGGATGTAAATCGGGAAGAGGGCTTCGGGCAGCACGCTCTTGAAGATGTTCTGAACCACAAAGGTGGTGTAGGCGCCGAGCATCATCAACTCGCCATGGGCCATGTTGATGACACCCATCAGACCGAAGACCACCGCCAGGCCCAGCGCTGCAAGCACCAGAACCGAGCCGATGGCCAGGCCGTTGAAGAGTGTGTCGTAGAGAAGAT
>CAYFKI010000213.1:0-2796 GCA_964343525.1 uncultured Cyanobium sp. | reverse complement strand
GCCTAGGGGGTGGGCCCCACAGGTGTGGGCAAGGGGCGCCGCTGGGGCTGCAGTTGGCCGAGCATCGCCTCGAGGCCCTTGGCGGCTTGGAGGGGGGCCGGGTGTTCGTGGCGGCGCCACACACTGCGGGCCATCAGCACCCGCTCACCGCGCTCCTCGGCTCCTTGCTGGCGCAACCATTGCTGGCGGCCGTGGTCGCGCACATCACTCCGCACCCAGAGGGGTTGGTTGTCACCAAAAGCCTGCTGGGCCTTGATTAGCAGTTGCTCAACCGGTGCGCCGATCAGGTGTTGCCAGCCCGGGTGCACGGTGAGTTCGATGTCGTGGCCGCCTCCGGCATGCTCCCCCAACCAGCGCACACCAGCCACGGCTTCGCCCCGGGCCCCATCCACCCACAGCCAGCCCTTGCCATGGCTTTGATCCAGGAGATCTTCCACGCGGCGATCCAGCAGTTGGCGCAGCTGGGCTGGGCAGGCCGCCTGCTCCAGGTGCCAGAGCAACGAACCGGTGCGGCGATTCAAGGGCCGCAATTGCAGGCCACTTGGGGCGGTGCCAGCGGAATCCGTTTTGGGGCCGCGCCAGCACCAGAGCTGGTCGGTGCGCAGGGGTTGGAATCCCTGCTCCCGCAACAGGGCAAGCCGGCTGGAATCGAGGCTGGAGGCGGTGGCCATCCAGCTGGCGGCGGCCTTGGCCTGATGGATCGCCTCCCGCAGCAAGGTGGCGGCCAGATCCCGTTGGCCCTCGGGTTTGGCCAGCCGTAGATGCTGCACTTGCCAGCAGCTACCGCTGCGGTTCAACCGGCGGGTCACGATCAGGCCCAAGGGGGTTTGGTCGTCCATGGCCACCAACACCACCGGCGCAATCGCCTGGCGGGCGGTGAGGGCATGGATCAGCCGCTCAGGCAGGCCCAGCAACACGGCCCGCTGCAGAACGGGTTGGAGGGGCAGAAAGGCCGGATCCCCTAAGAGCGGCAGGTGCCAACCGGTGAGGGTTTCCAGTCGCCAACTGGTGGGTTGATGCTCAGGTTTGCCTGGCTCAAGGGCCATGGGGGGTGCTGGGCAAAAGCCTGAGCCTTCAGTTTATCGAGGCCGCACCAACACCAGGGGGGTGCGCTCGTTGGCGTTGCCGGCCGGATTGGGCCGCAGCGCGCGCTGCAGAAGCGCTTGGTCGCAGCCCTGGCTGGCGGCCAGCACCTTCACCCGGCCCAGGTCGTTCACATCGACCACGGCCACCGCCACGCCCAGGGATTGGGCCATGGCGTCGCAGAAGGCCTGGGGCCGCTCAGGACCCAGCACGATTGTTTGGTCGTAGGGGGGCGTGGTGCCGGTGATGTCGTCGATCAGGCGCGCCTGTTCGCCCGCCAGGCGATAAAACCAGCCCTTGAGGCCGATGGCTTTGAGCGCCGTACCGATCAGCCAGGCCCCCAGGATTCGCGCGGGTCCCTCGAGATCGATCAGGCTTTGTAGGCCGCAGGCGGTGGCCAGGCTGCTGGTGGGGTGAAACACCCGGCAGAGCAAGCGGGCCAGGGCCGAGGGTTCGACCGTGGCTGGATGGTGGTAGCGCCCTTGCATCACAGCCAAGGGTGTTTCGCCGATGGTGAGCACATCGCCGGGCTCCAGCAACTGGCTGGTGTAGTGGCGCAAGACGGCTTCGGGTTCATCCAGTACCCCCAGCAGATGGGTGCCTACTGCCAGCACCTGGCAGCGCTCCCCCTCCCGCCACATGGCGGCCTTGGCCGCGATCGGCGTGGGTTGCCGCAGGGGCACCAGCACCCCGTCACGGCGATGCAGGCGGCCAAAGGGGCCGTAGTTCACCCACAGCACCTCAACCCAGAGGGTGTCGAGTTGGTCGATGGCGACAGGGGCGCCCTTCAGGCTGATTTCGAGCCGGGCCCGCGTGCTCTTGCGGCCCTTCACGATGTAGGCGGGCCAGTAGTTGTCGGGCCGGGTTTCCTCATCGGGATGGAGCGCCACAACCCGGCTGCTGATCTGCACCTCCCGCAAATCTCCCTTGCCCAGCAACGTGGGATGGAGCTCGATTTCGGGAACGAACACCTCCATCCGGTGATGGGGGTTGGTGATTGTGATCTCCCCCACCACGGTGAGGCCATCGGGGCCTGATTGGAGCTGGAAGGGATGGGCCCGCAGTTGCAGGGGCGACGCCGGCCGTAGCCGATGGCGCAGCTCCAGCCACAGCAGGGTGAGGCCCAGCAGCAGGGCAACCAGCGGCACGATCGTGGTGATCAGGAGCTGAATGGGCACGAGGAGATGCGGCACCAACGCCGCGGTTCGAATCGCCGGAGCGTAAAGGGCCCTGAGGTCAAACCATCAAGTTGGGCTCGAGGTCAGACCATCAAGTCGGGCCTAACGGCCGCGTCGAATTCCTCTCCGGTGATCTCCCCTAAGACCAGGGCGGCCTCCTTGAGGCTCAGCTGGTGCCGGTGGGCATGTTTGGCGATGGCGCTGGCGCGGTCGTAGCCGATCGCTGGGGTGAGGGCTGTCACCAGCATCAGGCTTCCATGCAGCAGCCGCTCAATCCGTTTGGTGTTGGCCTCCAGCCCTTCCACACAGAAGCTGCGGAAGCTGGTGGCGGCACCCGTGAGCAAGTCGATGCTTTCGAGCACGTTGTGGGCGATCAGGGGCTTGAACACGTTGAGTTCGAAGTTGCCCTGGCTAGCGCCCATCTGAACGGCGGTGTTGTTGCCCATCACCTGGGCGGCCACCATCGTGAGGCTCTCGCACTGGGTGGGGTTCACCTTGCCCGGCATGATCGAGCTGCCCGGTTCGTTTTCCGGCA
>CAYFKI010000212.1:0-2817 GCA_964343525.1 uncultured Cyanobium sp. | reverse complement strand
GCCGGGCGCCAGAGCTGGCGCAATTCCCCCAGGGTTGAGGCGGTCAAGCTGGTGCCGATCACGGTGCCAATGGCGATTTCCAGCCCAGTGCGGGTGCCGGTGGGCCATTGGGCCAGATCGAGGCGCCCACTCATGCTCACCAGGGCTGCACCCACGAGGGCCCCCGCCAGGGGGGCGGCTGGAATGCCGCTGCGCAGGGCTACCAGGCCGCCGCCGATGCCGGCGAGGGCATAGAGCAGGAGATGCCAGAACGGGTTCATGGAAAACCAATCAAGCCAGCAGTTTGGCCTTGGCCAAGCCGGGGATTTGTGTTGTCATCAACAAGATCGTCATCGTTGCCATGGCTCCGGAGTCTGTTTCGTTTCGCATTACCCGTAATGCCGAGGATCTGGCGGAAACCATCCATGCGCTCTCGCACCGGTTGGTGAAGCTGGAACAGCGGCTGGCGGCCTTGGAATTGCAGCTGGAGCGCCGCAGTTCCCAGGATCCGGAAGAACTCTCCAGCCTCAACAACGTGGAGCGCCTGCTGGGCGATTGCCGCACCCTGCTCGAACTGACACCGTCTCCGTTGGTTGAGGAGTCCCCCTTAGCAGAAGCGGCCTGAAATCCGGTGTTGCGCAGCCCCTTGGCACCGGTGTCAGAATGGTAAGAAAGCCAGCCATGGCCTTTCCTACGTCCCACCGTCCAGGGTCCTCCGGCGCCAGCCCCGAGCCCGCCCACGGGCTTCCCCGTTTGGCCGCCCAAGAGGGAGACCACAAGCTTGAAAAACTGGAATTTGCCCTCGCGGTTGCTCTCACCCGAGGCGATGTGCAGCGCTCTGTGAGCCTGCGCGAGCAAATTGCCGCCCTGGGGGGTAACCAGGAAGAGCCAGGTACGTAGGTCGTTGGTTGCTAACCACCGTTGAACGATTGTTTGCTCCAATGACGGCTACCCTTACGGCAAAATCTGCACCGGCTTCGGTGGCTTCAGGCGAGCGCGAGCAGTTGATTCAAGCGGTGCGCCAGCATGAAGGGCGGGCCCAACAGGCGGCCAGCCAAGGTGACCTGGCGGAAGCGGCTAAGCAGATCCTGGCGGCCCTCGATGCGGAGCGTCAGATGGCGGCCAAGGGGCCCCAGGTGCTTCAGCTGATCAAGCCGCGCGCCTAGGTGGTGGGCTGGCCATCAGCTTGGGCCACTGCATGGGGAATGGATCAAACCAAGACTTAAATCCAGACATCCAAATGAATGGAAATCAGGATTGATTGGCAAGGTTAAAAATGGTTTGTTGGCGATGAACTTTGAGCCAACGTGTTCAAGCGGGTGACCGGACTCGAACCGGCGACGTTCAGCTTGGGAAGCTGACATTCTACCACTGAATTACACCCGCATCGTGATAAGCCTAGCAAGTCCACGGCCCAGGCATGGACTTGCTTTTGTGGCTTCTGGATTGGATTCTGCTGGAGCCGGTGGCTAGGCCGCCAGCTCCGCCGCCGCCGCAGCAACACCGCTGCCGTTGGGCGCTTTGGCGAGGCCCAGATCTTGCACGGTGGCTTCAATCGCGGCCACGGCGGTGAGCACATCGCGATCGCAGACAAAGCCCAGATGGCCAATGCGGAACACCTTGCCCTTGAGGTGGTCCTGGCCACCGGCCAGCAGGATGTCGAAGCGATCTTTCACCTTCTTGCGCAGGCTTTCGGCATCGATGCCTTCCGGCGCTACGGCGGTGATGGCCGGGCTGCCATGGCCAGCGGCCGCGTAGAGGGGCATGCCCATCGCTTTCATGCCGGCCTGGGCCGCACGGCGATGGCGGTCATGGCGGGCAAAGATCGCCTCCAGGCCCTCCTCTTGCATCATGTTCAGGGATGCCTCCAGGGCGAAATAGAGGTTGATCGCCGGGGTGAAGGGGTTGGAATTGTCGGCCGCTGATTTGCGGTATTTGCCGAGGTCCAGATAGAACTTGGGCAGATCGGATTGGGCGTAGTTGGCCCAGGCCCGCTCACTCATGGCCACGAAGGCCAGGCCCGGCGGCATCATGTAGCCCTTCTGGGATCCGGAACCCACCACATCCAGGCCCCAGGCATCCATGGGCACGTTGGTGGCCCCCAGGCTGGTGACGCAGTCGGCGATGGTGAGGGCGGTGCCGTGGGCACGCACGTGTTGGGCGATGGTTTGCAGGTCGTTGATCACCCCGGTGGAGGTTTCCGAGTGGGTGAGGATCACGGCCTTGATCGCCTTGGCCGTGTCGGCCTCCAGGGCGGCGCGGAAGGCCTCGGGATCGAGGGGCTGGCCCCACTCGGCCTTGATCACCTGCACGTTCAGGCCGTAGGCCTGGGCCACCTTCACCCAGCGCTCACCGAACTTGCCGTTGTCGCCGCAGAGCACCGTGTCGCCCTTGCTCAGCACGTTGATGATTCCCGCTTCCATGGCGGCGGTGCCGCTACCGGTGAGCACGAGCACACTGGAGCTGGTTTGATGCAGCCATTGCAGCTGCTCGGTGGTGCGTTTGACGATCTTCTGGAAATCGGCGCTGCGGTGACCAATCGGATGGCGGCCCATGGCCTGCAGGACCCGCTCCGGTACCGGTGTGGGACCGGGGATCATCAAGGTGAGCTTGTCCTGCATGGGATTTCGGGGGTGGCGAGGGGCGGGCGCCGCGTACGGCCAATCCCCCACCATAAAAAACGGTGCATTCCAGTCCCCTGGGGTGCCGTTGGGGGGTGCGATGGCTGAGTCGGCGCCCGCTCCAGATCCCGAGCTCATCCCCGGTGCCTACACCCTGCCGGTGTGGGTGGCCGCCGCCGCCCGGGCGGCGCTGATCGCCCTGCGGGGCGAGCCGTTT
>CAYFKI010000211.1:0-2823 GCA_964343525.1 uncultured Cyanobium sp. | reverse complement strand
TGGGCCAGGCAGCCGGCAATGATCAGCTCCTTGCCCTGCTCCGCCAGCTCCACCAAGGTGCGCACCGATTCCTCCCGGGCGTCCTGGATGAAGCTGCAGGTGTTCACCACCACCACGTTGGCGTCGCGTTCATCGGCACTGACGCCATAACCCGCCTCCGCCAGCAGGCCGAGCATGTGCTCGGTGTCCACCCGGTTTTTTTCGCAGCCCAGATGGGCAAAGGCGATGGTGGGCTTGTTCATAAAACGGCAGACCAGGCTTCCACCCTATGGGTGCACTGGCTACCAGCCCTTGATGGCGGCCTGTTGGGGCTGCGAGAATCCACCTCTGGTTGTTTCCGATCCGCGGCCGCCCCTTGTGACCTCCACCCGCCTGAGTGAGCGCCTCAATTCCAACCGCCGTCGCGCAGAACCGGGTGGCAGCAAGTGGGTGCGGGTGGCGATGGCGGTGCTGGCCACCATTGGGGCCATCGATACCGGTTCGATCACCCTCAAAAAATGGGGGCTGTTGGGGGCCCTGAGTTGCTCGAAAGAGGCTTTTCTCGGCTGTAACGGCTGCGAAAAGGTGCTGGCCAGTGCCTGGGGCAGTCTCTTTGGCCAACCCCTTTCGCTGTTTGGCTTTTTGGCCTACGGCGCGGTGCTGCTGATGGCGGTGCTTCCCCTGGTCTTGCCTGGGGATGTCAAAGCCCGCGTGGCCCCCGCCAGTTGGTGGGGCCTGTTTCTCCTCAGCACGGGGATGGCGGTCTTCAGCGCCATCCTGGTGGGGGTGATGCTGTTTGGGATCAAGGACTGTTGTCCCTTCTGCATCCTGTCGGCTTCGCTCAGCACAGGCCTGTTTGTGCTGAGTCTGCTGGGCGGTGACTGGCAGGAGCGGGGGCAGCTGGTGTTTCGCGGCGTGTTGGTGGCGTTGGTGGTGGCCCTGGTGGGCCTGGGTTGGGCGGCCTCGGCCGATCGGCCTGCGGTGGTGAGCGGTCCTGGTGTGGCCCCGGCCGTTACTACCGAGAGCACCCCCCAGGCGGTGGCCCTGGCCGAGCACCTCACCCAAACCGGTGCCGTGATCTACACCGCCTACTGGTGTCCCCACTGCCATGAGCAGAAGGAACTGTTTGGCCGCGAAGCCACCGCCAAGCTCAAGATCGTGGAGTGTGCCCCCGATGGCCGCAACAGCCAAAAGGCCCTGTGCGATGCCAAAAAAATCGAGGGTTTCCCCACCTGGGAGATCAACGGCAAGCTGGATTCGGGGGTGAAGCCGCTGGCCAAGCTCGCCCAGATGAGTGACTTCCAACCCACCGGCCCGCTCTAGGTCCCCATGTCTGGCCGCTCTGGCCTTTGGCCCCTAGGGGCTGAGGGGCGCGGTGGCGATGGGGCGTTGCTTGCTTTGCACGCTGTGGCGCTGCCAGAACGGTTGCCTGGCCGGACAATCGGTGCGGAAGTGACCGCCCCTGCTCTCCGCGCGAAACAGGGAGGCTTCCATCAGCAACTGGGCCAGGCTGAGGCGGTGATGGAGCTCATGGGCAAGCTTGATCCAATTGGCGGCTTGGCCCCCATCCCACGCATGACCGGCAGGTAGCGCGCTGAGGCGTTGCCAGGCCTGGCAACGTTCCAGCTGCAGGCGTTGCTGGCACACCTGTTCGAGGGCCGCTGCCAGGCTGCGTCCATCGCGCTCCACGCCAGCAGCCTGCCAGCAGAGCTGGCGGAGGTCCTCGATCTGCTGGCTCAGGTCGTGCGGGTTGGGGCCGTCATCAGGCCAGGCGCCGCTACCGCTGGGCGCTGGATGGGGGCTGGCTTCAAGCTCACCGCTGGGCTCCAGCAGGGTGATGTGGCGCAGTTGTCTGGCAAAGACCAGGCATTCCATCAGGGAGTTGCTGGCAAGGCGGTTGGCACCGTGCACGCCTGTGCAGGCCACCTCTCCCACCGCATAGAGACCCGGCAGGCTGGTGCTTGCCTGTAGATCTGTGGCGACGCCCCCCATCCAGTAGTGGGCGGCAGGTGCCACCGGGATGGGTTCTTGGGTGGGCTCCAGGTCCAGTTCGCGGCACCGCCCAAGGATCGTGGGGAACTGCTGCTCCAGCCGCCTTTCACCCACGGGCCGTAGATCCAGCCAGAGGTGGTCCACCCCCTGGGTCTGCATGCAACGGGCCAGGGCCCGGCTCACCTGATCCCGGGGCGCTAGGTCGCCCCCCGGCAGCTCGCTCACCGGGCTCTGTCCATGCGCATCGAGCAGCCGGGCACCCTCCCCGCGCACCGCTTCTGAGATCAAAAACCGTGGCGCCCCCGGCAGCATCAGGGCCGTGGGATGGAACTGCACAAATTCGATATCCCTCAGTTCGGCGCCCGCTTGCCAGGCCATCACCACCCCATCGCCGCAGGCCATTGGGGGGTTGGTGGTATGGGCAAACAGATGCCCGCCCCCACCGGTGGCCAACACCACCGCCCGGGCGCGAATCCAGCCGATGCGGCTCCCTTCCAGCACCTGCAGGCCCCTGCATTGGCCGTCCTCTACCCAGAGCTTGAGGGCGATCACGCCCTTGCGTTGCTCCAGGCCAGGCCGCTCCAGCACGTTGCGCTCCAGGGCGTCCACCAGGGCCCCGCCGGTGCGGTCCTGGGCATGGAGCACGCGCCGGTGGCTGTGGGCGGCTTCGAGGGTGGTGCTCAGCCGGGAGCCATCCCGATCAAAGGCCATCCCCAGCTCCAACAGCCGCGCCACGCAGGCTGGTGCCTCATGCACCAGGAGATCCACCGCTGGGCGATCACACAGACCTGCCCCGGCCCGGAGCGTGTCGTCCAGGTGGCTGGCGAAGCTGTCGTCGTCGCCGGTGACAGC
>CAYFKI010000210.1:0-2829 GCA_964343525.1 uncultured Cyanobium sp. | reverse complement strand
GCGCTGCCCGAGGCGCGTTCGTTTGTTGGGTATCTCCTGATCTGAGCTTTTCTGCTTACTGGTAAGCGCCTTGATATTTCTCGCGCAGATCAAAAAGTTGGTCTGTTCTTGCAGGGTATTTAGCGCTTTGATCAGCTTGATTAGAAGAACTGATCAAAGTTGTCGAAGTCCACGGCGCTGAACGTTCCGTTTTCCACCTGCTGCATCAGCCGCTCCAGCTGCACCCATAGGGCCCCCGCGGTGGCCAGCGACAGCAGCAGGGCCGCCAACAGGGCCGCTCCGCCGCCGAAGCCAAAGATCTGCAGGCTGCCTCCGATGAACAGGGTGATCCCAGCCACGATGCCCGTGTAGGCCAGGTTGGTTTCGAAGCCCCCAAGGGGGAGCAGCGCCAGCCGGTCTTGCTTCCAGCCCTCGAGCTTGTTTTGCACCAGCTTGGCGAAGGTGAGGCCGCACAGCACCCCCATGGCCAGGCCGATGCCCGCCAGCACGTAGGGGGGCTGCAGGATGGGCGCAAACTCCAGCAGGATCTCGCTGGCGTCGAGGTCGCCGTAGTCGCCCATTGCAATCTGGCTTGGCTTGTGGCCAAGACCCTAAGCGCCAGCTCGTGCCCGCCGTTGTCAGCATGGGGAGGCTTGTTTGGCGCCCCCCTTGCCAGCACCCCCTGCACCGCCGCCATGGGATCCCCGGGCCCAGCAGCTCTGGGAGCAGGGGGAGCGGCAGGCCGCCATTGATCAGCTGCTGAGCCAGATCAACCTCGCCCCCGAGGCCGTGCCTCGGGGCTTGGGCCTGCAGCTTGCCTATTACGTGTTTCTGCTGGGGGATTTGCCGGCGGCGGAGCAGTTTCTGCGGCGCCTGCTGGTGATGCATCCCGACGACGCTGAGATCCTGGAAAACCTGGCTGTGCTGGTGTCGCAGCAGCCGGATCGCAATGGCGACGCCATTCCGTTGTTTCAACGGGCCACAGAGCTGCGGCCCGATTCCGCCAATGGCTGGGACGGCTTGGCCAAGGTGCTGGCCACCGCTGGTGATTTTGCCGCGGCGCAACGGGCGGGCGAGCGCTCCCAACAGCTCAAGGCCGAGGCCGCTGCTCCCCTGCCCGGTTGGAGCCCCCCCGCTGAGGGGGTCGACAGGTTTCTGCAGCGTGCTCCCGCGCCGGATGGCCCGGCCCAGCGGGTGGATTGCCTCAGCTTTTCGATTTGGGGTGGGCATCCCCGCTACCTGCGTGGGGCCCTGCGCAATGCCCTGTTGATCCCAGAGCTCTACCCGGGCTGGCGGGCCCGCTTCTACCTCGACGACACGGTGCCGGTGGATTTCGCGGCCCTGCTCCGCAGCCTCGGAGCCGATGTGCGGCTGATGCCCAGTGGCCAACCCCTGCGGCAGCGGCTGTGTTGGCGGTTTCTGGTGGCCAACGATCCCGGTGTGGGCCGGTTTTTGGTGCGCGACTGCGACTCGGTGGTGGGCGTGCGGGAGGTGGCGGCGGTGCGGCAATGGCTGGCTTCAGGCCAGTGGTTTCACGTGATGCGCGATTGGTGGACCCACACCGATCCGATCCTGGCGGGCATGTGGGGCGGTGTGGCCGGGGTGTTGCCGGATCTTGAGGCGCTGATCGCCACCTACCAACCCCAGGCCCGGGAAACCGCCAATGTGGATCAGTGGTTTTTGCGGGATGTGCTCTGGGGCTCGATCCGCCCCCACGCCCTCATCCACGACCGCTGCTACCGCACGGCGGGGCGCCAGCCCTGGCCCGATCCTGACCCTGCCGGCCAAGGGCATGTGGGGCAAAACGAGTTTGCGGTGGCCCAGGGGCAGCAGGCCCGTTGGCTGGGCCCGTGGATTCGCCGCTTGCCTTGTTTGCAGATCGCAGGCGAGCCCCTGCCCGATCCCGAGATCGTGGGCGATTGGGAGGCGCTGGTGCTGCAGGCCGGAGAGCCCAGGGCCGATGAGGCGGCTCCGCCGCCGATGCCAGATGGGGTGACGGGTCGCATCCTCAACCTCAAGCGCAGCCAAGCCCGCTGGCGTGCCATGGAAGCCCGCATCGCTGATCTGGGCTGGTTGAACACCCATCAGCGCTACGACGCTGTGGCCGGCAGCCTCGATGAGGCAAGGCGTTTGGGGTTGCGCAATGGCGGTGAACTGGGGCTCTGGCGCAGCACATGCCAGTTGTTGGGCACATGGTTGGCCAGCGATCCCGCGCCCGATGCCCTGTTGCATGTGCTGGAGGACGACGCCATTCCCCATCCCCAGCTGCCCCTGGCGCTGGAGGCCCTGCGGCGCAGCGATTCGCCGCTGGATGTGTTGTTTACCGAGGCGTTTTTGACCCCGGATCTCTACCGCCGGTTTCGCAGCCTGGAGCGGCAGCGCCAGGCCAGCGGGGCTCCGTGGCTCTTGCTCAACGGCGGGCTGTATTTGGCCTGTGCGTCGTCGTATGTGCTCAGCCGCACCGGGGCTCAGCGGCTGCTCGAGGCCATGGAACAGCTGGAGGCCAGCGGCCGGTTGCTGGTGCTTGACATGGCCCTGCGCCAGTGGATCCGCGAGCAGCGGCTGCGGGCCGCGATCACCTTGCCCTTCTTCAGCACGATCGCTCCGGAGCGCCACAGCGCCCTGCAGGGGGATCGCGAGGAGGCCGTGCAGCGCTCCCAGCGGGCCGACCTCAGCCTGCGGCGCATGCTGTTTCACCAGAGCTGGGATCCTGCGGCCTGCGGCTCGGTGTTGCAGGAGCTGGGCGCTGTGCTGGCGGAATCCCTACCGCCCGAGCAACAGGAATCGGCGCTGTTGGAGTTGCTGGCCACCGGCCGCGTGGAGGGGTGGTTGCCGCGGTATTGAGGGGGC
>CAYFKI010000209.1:0-2831 GCA_964343525.1 uncultured Cyanobium sp. | reverse complement strand
AACTGGAGCCGGAGCCGCAGGTGTTGCTGGGGCCGGGCTCGCAGGAGTAGCCGGCACAACGGCGGCTTTCGCGGCGGGGATGGCTTTGGCAGGGGCAGGGGTTGGAGCTGCTGCTGCGGCAGTTGGTGATGCGGTTTGTGCTGCGGTAGGTGCTGCAGTAGTAGGTGCGGGGTTTGGCCCTGACGTGGCCGTGACGGTGTCACCGGGCGCGGTCTGCCGGTAGATGTACACGTGCCCCAGTTGGCGCCCGCCAAAGGCCCGGCGCTTGAGCTGCCAGCCCGGCTCAAACAGCAGCTGCATGAAGCCGGTGCCATCCCCTTGGGTGCGCGCCACCACCATCTCCGGGCCCGCGCCGGCCTTGGTCGGGATCGCCACCAGCAGGTTGTCGTTGTCCTTGCGGATCACCGAGAGGCGATAGGTGGTGGCCAGATCGGTGTCGCCAATGCGCAACGAATACCCATTCGCATCAATGAACCGGTTGCAGATGCCGGTGAAATCAAAGGTGGCCAGCATCGGCTCCACCTTGGCGGGCTGGGCACCGCTCATGGCGAAGCAGGGCCGCTTGCCATTGAGTTGCTCGTAGATGTTGAGCTGCTCTTTGGTGCCATCCCCAATCGGGGCGGCCACGAGCACAAAGCGCTCCTGAGGCAGATCCACAGCCGCAAACAGGGCCCCTGCCCGGGCGGGCTGGAGGCCTACAGCCGCGCCAATGGCGGCAGACACAACGGCTGAAGCCACTCCAGAAAGGCGCATCACGGCATGGACCAGGGAGACCGCAATCGTATGGAGCCAATGCCATCCCCACCAGGGGGCAGCGGCCAGATTGGGGACCTAGGCGGGCTTGTTGATGCGAATGGCCCAGACCAATGCCACCAAGGTGCCTGGCAGGCTGAGCCCCAGGATCCAGCGTGTGGTGGCCTGGCCCAGATCGGGCTCCCCATAGGCAAGCTCAAACACCGAGCCGGTGGCCGCAATGCCGAGCACGCAGGCCACGGCCAACAGCAGGCCCGCCAGAGGTTTCATGGGCATCGGTTGGCTCCTCAGCGGATGGTGTGGACGTCGGAGCGCTGGAAACCCTTCTCTTTCAAGCCTTCGTTGAGGCTGAGTTCATCGGTGACCCGATCCACAAACAACACGCCATTGAGATGGTCCATCTCGTGTTGGATGCAGCGGGCCAGCAGGCCATCGGCCTTCAGGCGCTGGGGCCGACCCATCTCGCAGCGATAGCTGATCTCCACCACCGACGGACGCACCACCGACAAATAGACACCAGGGATGCTCAGGCAGCCCTCTTCATAGGTTTCGATGCCAGCGCCAAAGCTATGGATCTCGGGGTTCACCAGCACCATCGGAGCGGTGGCAGCCTCTTCAGGATCCAGATCAATCACCAGCAGCTGCTTGTGCACCCCCACCTGGGGCGCGGCCAAGCCAATGCCCTTGGCGGTGTACATGCTGCGCAGCATGTCGCGGGCTAAATCTCGAACGGCCTCATCCACCTTGCTGATGCGCTTGGCGGGTTTACGCAGCACCTGGTTCCCCAGGGTATGGATCACCAACGGGGGCGGCTCGACCGCCTCCTTGGGGACATGAACGCTGCGGGTGCTCTGCTCCGCCGAGCGTGCCATCTGGGCGAAGCTGCGCGCCAAAGGTGAACCCCAACCAATTAGAACCACTTTACGGCTGCTGGCCCTGGAGCTGGCATGGGCACCTTGCCTAGCCCTGTCCACCTGCAGTTCGCAGCCCGGCCCTCCATGCAGCCATCCCGGCAGCCACCCATCCAGGCACCCCTCGCCGCAGCTGCCGTGGTGGGGCGCACCCCCAGCCTCAAAGAGCCCTTGCTAGCCCAAGGGCGTCTGTTCTGGCTGGAGCAACGCCCAGACGAAAACGGTCGCACCACCTTGATGGTGCAACCCCAGGCCGGGGAATCTTTCGAGGTCACTCCTGGCCCATGGAATTTGCGCAGCCGGGTGCACGAGTACGGCGGAGGGGTCTACGCCGTGGCTGGAGCGGACCTCGTGGTCGTCGACGACCGGGACCGCTGCCTGCACCACTGGCGGCTCGATGCGGCCACGGGCCAGCCCTTAGGCGAACCCCAACGGCTGGTGGAGGAGGCACCACGGGCCTTTGCCGATGGCCTGATCGATCTCCGGCATCGGCGCTGGATTGGCGTGATGGAGACCGAGGGGCGCGATCAGCTGGTGGCCGTCTCGCTCACACCTGGGGAGCCCAGGCTGCTGCATCGGGCGGAGGATTTCTGCGGCTACGCCGCCTTGAGCCCGGATGGCCATTGGCTCGCCTGGGTGGAATGGCAGCAACCCTGGATGCCTTGGCAACGCAGCCAGCTGTGGTTAGCCCGGGTGAACGCCACGGGCGAGCTGGAGCAAGCCCGCGCCATCGCCGGATCAACCAGCGCCGACCCGGTGGGCGTGTCGGTGTTTCAACCGCTCTGGATCGAAGGCGTTAGGGGTGAACCAGCCCTGGTGGCAGCGCTCGATTCCAGTGGCTGGTGGAACCTGCACCGCTTCGATCCAGCCACGGGCCAGGGCCAACCCCTGCTGCCGATGGAGGCGGAATTCGCCATGCCCCAGTGGGTCTATGGCATGCGCACCACCGCCTGGGATGGCCACCAGCTCCTGGCCGCCGCCTGCCGCCAGGGGCAATGGCAGCTCGGGCGCGTGGGCACCGCAGGGGCTCCCGATTGGCAACCGATCGAGCAGCCCTTCTCCGACCTCGCCGCGCTTTCGGCCGAGAACGGCCGCCTGGCCTGCGTGGCCAGCAACCCCACCACCCCCCAGGGCCTGCTCAGCCTGGAGATCGCCAGCGGCCGCTGG
>CAYFKI010000208.1:121-2834 GCA_964343525.1 uncultured Cyanobium sp. | reverse complement strand
CCGGGTGGGCACGGCTAGGGCTAACCAGCCGCCCGGTTGCAGGCAGGTGCACCAGTGCTCGAGTTGCTCCCCTGGGGCGTCGAGCCATTGCAGGGCAAAGCTGGAGGTGAGCAGGGCGGCCTGTTGCAGGCCCAGCGGCAAGCCCTGGTTGAGATCCCACACCAGGGTGCCGTGGCCGGGCGCCAGGGGGTTGCGTGCCAGCAGTTCGGGGCAGAGATCCAGCTGCAACAAGGGGGCCTGGTGCTCGCCTGTCCAGGCGGCTCCCACGAGCCCACTGCCGGCCCCCAGGTCGGCCCTGGGGCCAGGGGGGATGGCCAGGTGCCGGCAGTGATGGGCCAGGCGCCAGGCGATCCCCCGTTGGAGTTGGGCCTGGGTGTCGTAGTGGCAGGCCTGGCGGCCAAATTGGCGCTGCACCCGTTGGTGAAAGCCCGGCGCCGTCCGGCTGGGGTCGTTGGGGGTGGGGCTGTTCACCCTTCGCCCTCCAGCCAGGCCAGCACCATCGGCAGGGCCGCCGTGCCCAGAAGACAGTGGCCGGCACCTTGAAGAACCACGCGATCGGCTTGGGGCAGGCTGGCCGCCAGGGCTTGGCTGGATTCGGAGGCCACGATCTGATCGGCTCCGGCTTCCACCAGCAGCACCCGTGCCCCGGTTGGGAAGCCCTGGGGTAGGCCGCTGGTGCGGCCGAGCTCTGCCAGATCACTGCTTAGGCGCGTTCTGCCCTGAGGGGTGAGGTCTGCATGCCCAGGCCCCTCGGGCAGCAGGGCTGGATCCGCCGGTGCGGCGGCTTTGGCGAGAAACGCCCTGAGCATGGCGTTGGCCCCATCACCTTGCAGCTGCTCGGCCATGGCGGCTAGGGCCGTACGCACCGCCCGGCTCTGCCGGCCTTCGGGGATGAAGCGCCCAAAGCTGGCAAGCAACACCACCGCATCGGCCTCCTCAAGAACGGCTGCAGGCAGCAGATGGGGGCCGAAAGAGTGGGCCACCACCACCTTCATCCCTCTGGATGGCCTCCAGCTCGGCACCACGGGCGGCATGCCGCCGTAGCCCCGTTCGCCACATTGCAGATCCCAGCCCCTGGCTTGGCAGGCCTGCTGCAGGGGCGCCCAGCTGCGGCTGTCCCCGGCCCATCCGTGCATGGCAATCAGCTGCATGGCCATCAGCTGCGTGGTGGTTGGGGCGGGGAGCCCAAGGCCCTGATCAATCGCTTCAGGCTGCCAGCTGGCAGGTCGTGGCGCAGCACCAGGCGCAGTCTTGCCGTACCTGCTGGCACGGTGGGGGGGCGAATGGCCGCGGTGAGCAGGCCCGCCGCCTCCAGGTGCCGCTGCCGCTCCAGGGTCTCCTGGTCGTCGCCGATCACCAGCGGCAGGATCGGTCCCTCGCCGGCCGGCCGGGGCCAGCCCGCAGCTTCCATCCCATCGCGCCAGCGCCGCGCCCGATCCAGCAGGGCCTCGCCGGTCTGGGGGTGGGCCTGAATCTGGCGGAGTCCGGCCAGGGCGCCTGCGGCCAGCGGTGGTGCCAGGGCGGTGGTGTAGCGGAAGGCCCCGGCGCTTTGCAGCAGCCACTCGCCGATCAGTTGGTCTCCCGCCAGGAAGGCACCGCCACTGCCAAAGGCCTTGCCGAAGGTGCCGCTGATCAGGGCCAGGTCCGGGTGGCCATGGCCCAGGCCGCGGCCGCCGGGTCCCAAGACCCCGAGCGCGTGCGCCTCATCGAGGAGCAGGGCCGCCCCATGGCGTTGGCACAGGTCCTGCAGTTGGGCCACATCGGGACTCGTGCCCTCCATGCTGAACAGGCTTTCGCTGAGCACCAGCAGCCGCCGTTGGCCGTTGGTTTGGCGGGCCGCTGCCAACTGCTGCTCTAGATGGTGCAGGTCGTTGTGGCGAAAGCGTTGGAGTTCGGCCCCAGAGGCCCGCACCCCCACCAGCAGGGAGTGGTGAATGAGCCGATCGGCGAGCACCAGGCTGTGGCGATCCGCCAGGGCGCCGACGGCCGCCAGATTGGCCTGGAAGCCGCTGGGGAAGAGCAGCACCCGTGCTCGACCGAGCCATGCCGCCAGGGCCTGCTCCAGCTCGGTGTGCCCCGGCCGGCTGCCCGTTATCAGCCGGGAGGCTCCAGCCCCCACGCCGGCTTTGGCAGCGGCCATCTGGGCGGCGGCCACCAACGCGGGGTGGTGGCTTAGGCCGAGGTAATCGTTGCTGGCGAGATCCAACAACGCAGGCCCAGACGCCTGGGCCGCTGCCAGCAGACCGGGCCCCTGGGGCTCAAAGCTGCGTAACTGCCGCCGGCGCTCTGGCGGAATCACCGCCAGGTTGCGCGCGAGGTGCTGCTGCCAATGGGGGCGTCCAGCCTGATCCAACGGGGAGCTTGGGCCTTGGGGACTCCCCCTCAGTGTGGCCGCTCGCCAGCGCCAGCCGCCCCCCAGCCAAAGGAGCGCCATAGGATTGCGCCCACTACAGAGCCGGCGCCCAGTGCCCGACCAGGTCGGACCGACTCAGCTTTCCCCCTCGGCAACCGGATCATCGGAGTTGGCGCTGGACAAGCTCTTCCCCTTCCCGCTGGATCCGTTCCAGCTGGAGGCCATCGACGCGCTCAACCAGGGCCATTCGGTGGTGGTGAGTGCCCCCACCGGCTCGGGCAAAACCCTGGTGGGGGAATACGCCATCCACCGGGCCTTGGCCCATGGCCAGAAGGTTTTTTACACCACGCCGCTCAAGGC
>CAYFKI010000208.1:0-111 GCA_964343525.1 uncultured Cyanobium sp. | reverse complement strand
CGAGATCTTCCGCAACATGCTCTACGCAGAGGCCGATGCGGGGGATGACCCCTTGGCCGATGTGGAGGCGGTGGTGCTCGATGAGTGCCACTACATGAACGACTCCCAGCG
>CAYFKI010000207.1:0-2835 GCA_964343525.1 uncultured Cyanobium sp. | reverse complement strand
TCAGCAGGTGATTGTGGATCTACCCGGCACCAGTGGCTGGGCCGTGGAGAACAACATCGGCCTCAACCTGCGCTGGAACATTTTTGATGGCGGCCAGGCCCGCGCCCAATACCGGCAATCGAAGCAGAGAGCCGAGGAGAACCAGTTCCGCTTCGCCAAAACCCGCGACGACATTCGACTCGAAGTGGAGCGCAGCTACTTCGATCTGGGTCGGGCCAACCGCAACATCCAAACCACCTCGCGCGAGGTGCTCTCCTCGCGGGAAGCCCTGCGCCTGGCCCGCCTGCGTTTCCAGGCCGGTGTGAGCACCCAACGGGAGGTGGTCGACACCCAGCGGGATCTCACCCAGGCCGAGGTGCGCTACTCCCAGGCCCTCGCCGATTACAACCGCAACCTGGCCGACCTCCGCCGCCGCACCGGGCTCGATCAGGTGGCGATCTGCCCGGCTGTGCAGCTGCCTGCGGGTAAGCCCACCCCGGATGTCACGGTGCCAGTGCCGCCTGAGCCTCTCCAACCGGCTTGCCAGGTCGGCAATTTGCTGGCCAAGCCGTCTTAAGGTTCTGCCTCAGCGACCGCTGCTCCGCTGGCCCTTCCGCTTCCACGCCTGCTGCGTCTGGGATTGTTCCAGGCCTGTCTGGGGTGCCTGGCCGTGGTTTTCGCTGGGCTGCTGAACCGTGTGATGCTCACCGAACTCGGTTTCCCCGGGTTGCTGGTGGGTGGTGCGCTGGCCTTCGAGCAGTTCATGGCGCCCACCCGCATCCTGTTCGGCCAGATCTCTGATTCCCGCCCCCTGGCCGGGCGTCACCGCACGCCTTACATCCTGCTGGGAACGGCGCTGTTCTCCGGCCTTGCCGTGCTCTCGATCTCCTTGATCTTTGGCCTGCATACGGCCTTCGTGGCTGGCGGTGCCTGGGGGATCGGTGTCGGCATTGCCCTGCTCTGTGGTCTGTTTGCTCTGTATGGCATGGCGGTGTCGCTGGCCAGCACCCCCTATCTGGCCCTGGTGATCGATCTCACCGATGAATCGGAGCGTCCACGGGCTGTTGGTCTGATCTGGTGTCTGCTCACCGTGGGCATCGTGGTGGGTGCGATCGCCACGGCGCTGAGCCTGCGCGGTCTTGATGGCGTGAACGATCCGGCAGTGCTCCAACCGGTGCTGCAGACCTTCATGGTGCGGGTTGCCCTGGCGGTGCTGGGCCTCACGTTGATCGCCACCTGGGGCGTGGAGCAGCCTTGTGCCGCCGAAGGTTCCTCCACGCCCCGCAGCCGCGCTGCTGAACGGGAAGACGCCATCAGCCTGCGGGATGCCTGGGCCCTGATCACCTCCAGCCGCCAGGTGCTGGTGTTCTTCAGTTTTCTGTTGGCCTTCACCCTGGCCCTTTTTCTGCAGGATCCGATTCTGGAGAGCTATGGCGGTGAGGTGTTCGCCATGCCGATCGCTGCAACGGCATCGCTCAGTGCGGTGTGGGGGATTGGCACCCTGCTGGGCCTGCTGCTGGCGGGCTTCTGGCTGGTGCCGCGCCTCGGCAAATTCAGCTGCGCTCGCCTCGGCTGCCAGCTGATCCTGGCGTCGCTGTTGCTGCTGGCGTTGGTGGGCCTCACGGCCAGGGTGGATCTGCTGAAGCTGGTGTTGCTGTTGTTTGGCCTGGCTTCCGGGATCGGCACCAACAGCACCCTGGTGCTGATGCTCGATCTCACCCTGCCCCAGGCGGCAGGCACCTTTGTGGGGGTGTGGGGATTGGCCCAGGCCCTCTCCCGCGCCCTCGGCAAAGTGCTGGGGGGAGGCCTGCTGGATCTGGCCCGCTGGAGCCTGCCCCAGGGTCAGCCCTATGCCTCGTTTGCTGCGGTCCTGGTGCTCGAGGCAGCCATCGCCCTCGTGGCGCTGCTGCTGCTCGGGCGCCTGAATCTGCGCCAATTCCGTGACGACACGGGCCGCAGCCTTGAACGTGTCCTCGCCGCTGAACTGGGATGAACTCTTCTGTTGCGCCAATGCCCGCGGGGCTGGACGCCCTTGGTTCGCTCCTGGATCAGGTGGCTGAGCGCCAGCGTCAGGATTTCGGCCAGCTCGATTTCGAAGCCAAGGCCGATGGCAGCTTGATCACCGATTGCGATCGCTGGAGCGACGCCACTCTGGTGCAGGGCTTGGCCCGCCTCTACCCCGGTGAGGGGGTGCTCAGTGAGGAGGGAAGCCAGCGGGTGCCCTCCAGCCAGGCCTTCTGGGTGGTGGACCCCCTTGATGGCACCACCAATTTCGCGGCCGGCATCCCGTATTGGGCCATCTCCCTGGCCCGCTTCGAAGGGGGTGTGCCGGTGCTCGCGGTGCTGGACGTGCCGCCCCTGCGTCAACGGATCGTGGCCATTCGCGGTCAGGGGGCCTGGCGTAAGGGCAAGGTGCTGGAACCGCCGTCCACGCGTCGTCAGGTTGCGGATTGCGCCTCGCTTTGCAGTCGCTCCATCGGCGTGCTGCAGAAACTGCCCGAGCAGCGTTTTCCCGGCAAGATCCGCTTGCTCGGTGTCGCCAGCCTCAATCTGGTGAGCGTGGCCATGGGCCAAACCATCTCGGCACTGGAGGCCACCCCCAAGATCTGGGATCTGGCCGCGGCTTGGCTCGTGCTGCAGGAGCTGAACTGCCCGATCCGCTGGCTCACCCGGGATCCAGCGGCCCTTTCCCCCGGCGACGACCTGGCTCAGGTGGACTTCCCTGTGCTGGCGGCGCGCGATGCACGCACCCTCAGCACCTTTGCGCCATGGGCTGATGCCCTGGTTCAGAGGGCCTGAGCGCCCACAACAGCCCTGCCCCCCGGGCTGTTGTGCCCGGAGAGAGGGCCCGTGGAA
>CAYFKI010000206.1:0-2910 GCA_964343525.1 uncultured Cyanobium sp. | reverse complement strand
CGGGCACCCCCTGCAGGCTGCACCATCAACAGGCGGGCGTCATGACGCGGCTCCACCGGCCGCTGGGCAATGCGCTCCGGGGGCAGATCAAAGCTGTAGCTCGACAGCCATTGATCCGCAGGGTCCACCCAGCTCATGCCGGCAGGTAGTAGCGCACCAGGGTGAAGACGCGGTTGTGGCGTTGATCCAAGGCCATGCGCATGTTGATGGAGCGCTGGTTGAGGAGCAGGTTGTCGAAGCGATAGCGGGGGATCGCCATCGGCATCACGATCGTGAGGGTTTTGCTCGGATCACTGGCCTCGATCGTGTCGACAAAGTCGGCGAAGGGATTGATCAAGGAGGCAAAGGGGCTCTCCAGGATCTGAAGTTCGAGGTTGGGGTCATCGCCCACGGAGCGTTGCCATTCGCTGCGAATCAGCGCTGGGTCGCCGTCTTCCGGGCGCACCCACACCCCAATCACCCGATCCGACACCGTGGCGGCATAGCGCAGCGCCTCGAGGGTGGGCCGGCCCCAGGCGGGAATCCACACGATGCTCACATTGCCGATCGGCTCGGTGCGGGGGGCCAGGCGAACCGTTGAGCTTTCCCCCTCCTTGAGGGCGATCTCGGCATACACCCGCCGGTAACGCCGTCGGATCCGCGCCAGCATCACCACGAGCAGCGGGATGGCGATCACGACGGTCCAGGCGCCCTCGGCAAATTTGCTGACCACGATCACCACCAGCACCAGGCAGGTGCTCAAGGAGCCGATGCCATTCATCACGGCATGGCCCAACCAGCCGGCTCCGCGTTCGCGGCACCAGTGCTTCACCATGCCCGCCTGGGACAGGGTGAAGGCCATGAACACGCCAAGCGCGTAGAGGTTCACCGCCACGGTGGTGTCTCCCTGGCAGATCACGATGATCACACCAGTGGCCCCAAGCAAAAACAGGATCCCGTTCTGGAAGACGAGCCGATCCCCCACCCAGGCCATCTGGCGGGGGAGAAAGTTGTCGCGGGCTAGCAGGGCCGAGAGGCGGGGGAAATCGGCAAAGGCGGTGTTGGCCGCCAGCATCAGGATCAACAGGGTGGTGATTTGCAGCACCCACAGCAACGGGCTGTGCTGGCCAAACACCCGCATCCCCAGCTGGGCCATCACGGTGACATCGGGGTTGGGGGCCACCCCATAGATGAAGCCCAGGCCGCTCACCGAGATGAACATGGCCGCCAAGAGCCCCCCCATCACCAGCAGCGTTTTACGGGCCCGCTGGGCCGACGGGGCGCGAAACAACTGCACCCCGTTGGCGATCGCCTCGATGCCGGTCATCGCCGAACAACCCGAGCTGAAGGCCCGCAGGATCAAGAACAACCCCAAGGGTTCGATCGCCTTCACCAGCGGTGGCGGGTCCGGCGAGAAGCCATGGCTCACCACCAGGTTCTGCAAACCCGCCAGGGCCAGCACCCCCACCATCACCACAAAGCTGTAGGTGGGCAACGCAAAAATGCGACCCGCCTCCCGCACGCCCCGGAGGTTGGCCCAGCCCACCAGCACCAGCAGCACCAGGGCAATCGGCACCTCCCAATCCAACAGCGACGGCAACAGCGAGGAGAGGGCCTGGGTGCCCGCCATCAAGCTCACGGCAGCGGTGAGCACGTAGTCGATCAGCAGGCTCGCCGCCGCCACCAAGCTGGCCGCCGTACCCAAGTTTTCGCGACCCACCACATAGGCCCCGCCGCCTTGGGGGTAAGCCTCGATCGTTTGGCGGTAGGAGAGCACCACGATCCCGATCAGGGCAATGATCGTGAAGGTGATGGGAATCGACAGCTTCAGGGCACCGCTGCCCGCCAGGATCAACACCCCCAGGGCCGCATCGGTGGCGTAGGCCACCGATGAGAGGGCATCGGATGAAAGGATCGGCAGCGCCTGAATGCTGGGGAGGGTTTTGGCCTCCACCGCCTGCTTGGGCAGGGGCTGGCCAAACAGGCGCGTGAGCAGCGGGCGGGTCATGCTGACGGACGGCGACGGTTCAGCAGGCCATAGCTACCGACGCCCAGACCCAGCCCCAGCAACAGGGTGAGAACTGCGCTGATCGCCGGTGACGGCGCCCAGGGGAAACCGCTCGATGGCAGTGGGGTGCCCTTGGGATCGGGGCCATAGGCCACCTGGCACGCCGCATTCAGCAGCTGGGCCTGGGCCGCCGTGGAGGGAATCTGACCATCCAGCAAGCCTTCCTGGCAGTTGGCCGCCCCCTTGATCGGGGCCGATCCACCACCAGCACCGCCACCTCCATTCCCGCCAGAGGGGTCGGCAACGGCATAGCTGAAGTTGGCGCCGCTATCGCCCACCGCATCCACCGAGCCGTAATTGAGCTGGTAGTTGCTATCGGGCACGTCAATCACCGAGGACTGCTCATTGGCGGCGTCGTTCACCAGATCGGTGATCACCGCGCCCGTGGCGAGCGCAGCCAACCCCCATCCGAGGGAGTCGTTGCCCCACCAACCCCAACTATCCGGCGACCAGTTGTACCAGCCATAGCCCCAGGGGCGATTACCCCAATAGCCGCCGTTGTTCCATTGGGAGTTCCAACCATCCACATTGCGGTTGTAGAAGTTGTTCTGGTTGAAGTTGTTGCGGCCATCAAACGAGCCGTTCCAATTTCCCCCCCTCCAATTACCTCCCTGGGCACCGCCGGGATAACGGCCGGATCGAAATTGATCGGCCGAGATGTTGTGGCCGGTCCATGGGGTGCGGCTGCCGGAGCCATAGAGGGGATGGGATCCCTGATACCCCCTGCTGAGACTGCCATCGCCACCCGCTAAGCGACCTGAGGAGCCTTGGCCCGATCCGAACGATCGCGACGGCGCCGCTGCCGGTTCCGAGATCCGCTCGGGAGCTACGCGCTCTGGTGCAGCCGCAGCCCCACTGAAGTG
>CAYFKI010000205.1:0-2926 GCA_964343525.1 uncultured Cyanobium sp. | reverse complement strand
CCTGGCTGCGCAGCCAGGCTTCCGTTTCGGCTTTGCCGGCATGGCGGCTGGCCGGGTCCGTGGGACTGTCCTCATCGAGGGGCCAAAGCGCGCTGTCGGCATAGACCCCCGCCGAACTCACGTACACAAACCGATGACTGGGGGCACCGGTGTGGGCGATCACGGCCCGGCTGTCATCGAGGGTGCGGCCCGAGCTATCGGCGATCACATCAAACCGGCGCCCAGCCAGCTGCTGGAGGGACTCCTCACTGGTGCGGTCGCCCACGAGGTGCTCCACCCCCTCCGGCACGGCCTGCTTGCCCCGGGTAAACAGCGTGAGTTGATGACCGGCCTGGAGCCAATGGGCCACCAGGGGCTTGCCCACAAAACGGGTCCCACCCATCACCAGGATCTGCATCCGTGCCGGGCCCTGGGGGCCACCGAAACTGACGGCCATTCAAGACGCCAGAGGCGCCTCTGGCAGCCTGGCTGGCAGCAACTGGCCCGGCCCATGCAGATCATCCCCGCCATTGACCTGCTGGAGGGCCACTGCGTACGCCTGCACCAGGGCGATTACGACCAGGTCACCCGCTTCAGCAACGACCCCGTGGCCCAGGCTCTGGCCTGGCAGCACCAGGGGGCCCAACGGCTGCATTTGGTGGATCTGGATGGCGCCAAAAGCGGCCAACCCGTTAACGATGCCGCCGTTAAGGCCATCACCGCAGCACTTTCCATTCCGGTGCAGTTGGGTGGCGGGGTGCGCACGGCCGATCGAGCAGCGGAGCTGTTGAGCTGCGGCCTGGATCGGGTGATCCTTGGCACCGTGGCCGTGGAACAACCCGAGCTGGTGGACCAACTGGCAGCGGCCTACCCCGGCCAGATCGTGGTGGGCCTTGATGCCAAAAACGGCAAGGTGGCAACCCGTGGCTGGATTGAAGAGAGCAGCATCGAAGCCACCGAACTCGCCCAGCGCTTCAGCCAAAGCGGCATCGCCGCGATCATCAGCACCGACATCGCCACCGATGGCACCTTGGCTGGGCCCAACCTGGAAGCCCTGCGCACCATGGCCGCCGCCAGCAGCGTGCCGGTGATTGCTTCAGGCGGCATCGGCAACCTGGAGCATCTGCTCTCCCTGCTGGCCCTCGAGCCCATGGGCGTGGAGGGGGTGATCGTGGGTCGGGCCCTCTACGACGGACGGGTGGATTTGGCGGAAGCCCTGCAGGCCATCGGCGATGGCAGGTTGCAGGATCCGATCGTCTCCGACCTCGCCTAAAGCGAAGTGGTTGCGGGTTGGCCTATAACAGTGGAAAGTCTTGATTGGTGTGTGACGTGGCCGTCACCCCCCTGCGCACCAGCCCCTCCACCAAGTCCTCCAGCGGCGGCAGCTCCCCGGCGGGGACCCCATCGATGGTGCGGGCCAATGGCGTGGACGACGTGTACCGCCAATGCCGCGATCTAGGCATGCGCCTGAGCCGCCAGCGGCGCATGGTGCTCGATTTGCTCTGGCAACAAAAAAGCCATCTCAGCGCCCGCGACATTTTTGAGCAGTTGAACCAGCAGGGGCGCAACATCGGCCACACCTCGGTGTATCAAAACCTCGAAGCGCTCCAGTCGTCTGGGGTGATCGAATGCCTCGACCGCGCCAGTGGCCGTCTGTACGGGTACCGCAGCGATCCCCATAGCCATCTCACCTGCTCGGAATCGGGGGCCATCCATGACCTCGATGTGCAGCTACCTCCTGAGCTGTTGAAGCAAATCGAGGCCCTCACCGGGTTCACGATCGAGAGCTACACCCTCAACCTCACCGGGCGGCGTCGCTGACAACCTGACGCCTCCCGGTTCACGGCCCCGGTTCAAGGCCCCCTGGAGAAATCGGGGCAGGCTCGTTACCTTGAGCGGGTGATTGCTTGGGGTGTGTGGCCACGCAGCTGCTGCTGTTTGCTGAACCGCTGCTGTGTGAGGGCCTGGGCCAGCTGCTGAGCCGAGCTGACGGGGACTACCAAGTGGTCAGCCAAGCCGATGGGCTGGCCGGCGCCCCGCAGCTGGTGATCTGGCACCTGGGCACCACACCAAGCTTCGACAACCTCGCCAGGGAGGTAACCCAGCTGCAACAGCGCTGGCAACCGGCACCGGTGTTGGTGTTGCTACCCGAAGGCCAACCCCACAGCGCCAGCCAGTTGCTCCAACTCCCCCTGGCCGGACTGCTGGAAGCTCCCACACCGGACCAACTGCTGGAGGCGATTGCCACCCTGCTGGCGGGGGGTCGTGTTGTTGCCCTGGCTGAGTCGTCCGGCGCCCTGGCTGAGCCTGCTGGGGCCCTCGGCCCTGAAACCAACCTCGATCTGGGCCGCAGCCTGCTCTGGAGCGGCATCCAGCAGATCGATGCCGAGATGGCCGCTTGCCTCAGCCAGCTCAACGCACCCCAACAATCCCTGCTCAACCGGTGGATCCATCAGGGACGCCTGCGGGAGCTACGGGCCGCGCGGCTGTGCCTGATCCTGCTCTGGGGTTCCGAGGCCCTGCCAGCGGGGCCTGGATCCGTTGGCACCATCCAAACCAACTCGCGCCAGGGCAACTCGCATAAGACCAACTCGCGCAAAGGAATCCAGCTGAACCTTCCCCTGCCCAGCGCGGATGGCATCTGGCAGACCCTGCAGCAGCGCCTGGAAGCTGCTTGCCAAGCCGGCCTGGCCAACAACAGCGGCCAGTTACTGGCCCTGGAGGGGCTCCATCCCCAGCGACGCGCCGACTTGCTCCAGGCCCTCCTCACGGAGTGCGATCGCCTCCGCCAGCAGCTAGCCAGCGAGCAGCTCCAGGGCAAAGCCCTGCAGGAACGCTGGAACGAGCGCCAACTCGAATTACGTCAGCAGGCCCTGCGCTCCACGGTGAGCAGTTACGTGCAATTGCCCAGAGAGGGAGCGCTCCAGCCGGTGGCCGATGTCCTGTT
>CAYFKI010000204.1:405-2937 GCA_964343525.1 uncultured Cyanobium sp. | reverse complement strand
TTGACCTGACCGGAGGCGCTGATCGGCTTAGGCCGCCTCCGCCACTTCGACCGCTTCCACGGCAAAGGACAGGGCCGCAACTTCTCGATCGCTGAGCCGGCGGCTCCAGGCGCCGCGCACGGGATCATTCCAGCGAAAACCCGCTTCCTTGGCGCGGTGGCGCTCCGCATAGGGGAGGTTGGCGCGGAAGAGCTGGCGGGGCTCCATGGCTGCCTGCAGCAGGGCTTCCAGCTCAGTGCAGCGCTCAAAAACCTGCACCAGGTAGGTGCAATCGGTGAGGGCACGATGGGCGGCCCACACCGGCACGCCATAGGCCAGGGCGAGGTCGCGCACGGAGGGATTGGGGCGCAGATGCCGCTCGCTGGGCCAGTGGATGTCCTCCATGGAGCAAATCCAGGGCTTGTGGATCGGCGGAAGTGGATCGATGCCAAACCACTGGCGATCGAAGGCCACGTTGTGGGCGAGCACCGCATCGGCGGCCTCGAGCATGGCCTCAAAACAGGTGAGGCCGGCTTGCCAGGGCTGGCTCAACTGGGTGATCTGGGGGGCAATGCCATTCACGTGCTGGGCAGGGTTGCGCTGGGCCGGCATCAGGAACGACACCTGGCTCAACACCGAGCGACTGGGAACGTGAAACAGCACCGCCCCCAGCTCGATGCACTGGGCTCGGCTGGGTTCCAGGCCGGTTGTTTCCGTATCGAGAATCAACAACAGCTCCGGAGCCTGGTGCTGGGTAGGCGCACTCGGCTCGGCTAGCTCACTTGGCTCAGCTGGGGCGCTTGGCTGGGCAGGGCCCTGGGGCTGCCAGAGGCTGTTTTGCTCCCACAGGTTGGTCTGTTCCCCCATCCGGGCCGCTTGAGCAGGCCCCATGGTCCCAGCTTTCGGGGGCTGGGGCCAGCACCAGCCGACCAGCTGCGCTTCCTAGGCTGGCCGCTCGCTTCGATCCTGCGATCCCCCGCCAGCCGCCATGCCCCTTGCCATCGGAGATCAGGCACCCGTCATCGCCCTGGGTGATCAGAACGGGATCGAGCGCCGCAGCGATCAACTGGCCGGCAAGGCCCTGGTGCTGTTTTTCTATCCCAAGGACGACACCCCGGGCTGCACCATGGAAGCCTGTGCCTTCCGGGACAACTACGCCGAGTTGCAGGCCCTGGGCGCCGAGGTGTGGGGCGTCAGCGGCGATGACGCCGCCAGCCACCAACGCTTTGCCAGCCGCCACAACCTCCCCTATCCCCTGCTGGTGGACCAGGGCAACCGCCTGCGCCAGGCCTTTGGTGTGCCAAGCGTGCTGGGCTTGCTGCCAGGAAGGGTCACCTACGTGATCGACGCCGGCGGGGTGATCCGTCACGTGTTCAACAACCTGCTGGATGGCCCAGCCCACCTGCGAGCAGCCAAGGACGCCCTGCTCAAGCTCCAGGCCTGAGGCGCACGATGGCTCCCAAAGCGTGAGTGCCCCAACCTGGCGCCAGCGGGGTGCGCTCTGGCTGCTGGAGCCGAGGCCAACCGGCCTGGGCCCTGAACCCCGCGGGCAGATCGAATTCATCGGCGGCAGTTACCTGGCCGCCACCCCCCAGTTGAGCTACCGACGCCTGCTGGAAGCCCTCGCTGGGCGCGGCTGGCAGGTTGCCGCCTGGAGCTACGTGCCGGGGTTCGATCACCAGGCCCAGGCCAATGACGCGTGGCGCGCCTTCCATGCGCTGCGCCAACAGTCGGAGGTAGCGCCCGCACGGGTGTTGCGCCTGGGGCACAGCCTGGGCTGCAAGTTGCAGCTGCTGGCCCCCGATGCCGGCCGCAACTGCCTGGGCCTGGCGGCCTTGAGCTTCAACAACTTCTCCGCCGAGCGCTCGGTGCCCCTGCTGGCTGAGATGGGGCAGCAATTCGGCTTTCGCAGCGAATTCAGCCCCTCACCCCAGGAAACCCTGGTGCAGGTGAGCACGCATTACCGCCAGAGCCGCAACCTGCTGGTGCGCTTTCGGCGTGATGGCATCGATCAAAGCCCCAAACTGCTGGAGGCCCTGCAACAGCGGCCGGGGGATCACTCGGAACTAGCGGAACTGCCGGGCGATCACCTCACACCGGCCAGTGCGGGTCTGCGCCAAAACCTGCTCGGCAGCTGGGCCGATGATCCGGCCCGCGGCCGCCAGATCGACCAACTCGCCCAGCTGATCACAAGCTGGGCCGGGGTTTAGGTAGGCATCACACCCGCAGGGCATCGAGCACCGAGCGATCCTCCAGGGTGGAGGTGTCGCCACTCACCTCCTCGCCAGCGGCGAGGGCCCGCAGGATGCGGCGCATGATTTTGCCGCTGCGGGTTTTGGGCAGGGCATCGCTGAAGGTGATCTGATCCGGCCGGGCGATGGGGCCGATTTCCCGGCCCACATGGCTGCGCAACTCCGCCACGAGGGCGTCATCACCCTGGCGACCTGCTTCGAGGGTTACAAAAGCCACGATGCCCTCGCCCTTGAGCTCATCGGGCCGCCCCACCACGGCCGCTTCCGCCACTGCGGGATGGCTCACCAGGGCGCTCTCGAT
>CAYFKI010000204.1:0-395 GCA_964343525.1 uncultured Cyanobium sp. | reverse complement strand
GACCCGGCCCATCACCCAGAAGTAGCCGTCGCCATCGCGGCGGGCCCCATCGCCGGCGAAATAGAGCGCGGAGCCATCGGCAGGGCGAATCTCCTCCCAGTAGCTCTTGCGGAACCGCTCGGGATCGCCGTGAACGGTGCGCATCATCCCGGGCCAGGGCCGGCGAATCGCCAGGTAACCGCCCTGATCGGCGGGCTGGGACACGCCGTCATGGTCGACGATGTCGGCCACGATGCCGGGCAGGGGCAGGGTGGCGGAGCCCGGTTTGGTGGGCGTAGCCCCGGGCAGGGGGCTGATCATCACGCCGCCGGTTTCGGTCTGCCACCAGGTGTCCACGATCGGGCAGCGATCGCCGCCGATCACATCGCGGTACCACATCCAGGCCTCGGGGTTGA
>CAYFKI010000203.1:0-2944 GCA_964343525.1 uncultured Cyanobium sp. | reverse complement strand
GGCCTCGAGCGGCAGCACCAGCGGCGCTGGCCACCCCCAACCCCCCGCCGCAGGTGTTGCCGCTCGAGGCCCAATGGTGCCTGGGCTCCGGCTCCTGCATCCTGCTGGAGGTGGCCCGCACGCCCCAACAGCAGATGTGGGGCTTGCAGCTCCGCCCCCCCCTTCCTCCGCTGCGGGGGATGCTGTTTCCCTTTGAACCGGCCCAGCCAGTGAAGTTCTGGATGCACCGCACCCCCGAGCCCCTCGACATGGTGTTTGTGCGATCGGGCCAGGTGATCGCCATCGAGGCCAACGTGCCCCCCTGCATGCATTTGCCCTGCCGCAGCTACGGACCGGATGCGTTGGTGGATGGGGTGATCGAGCTGGGGGCGGGCCAGGCCCAGAAGCTCCACATCCAGGAGGGCTCCCCCGTCCTTGTGAAGCCGCGCAGCTAAAGCGGGGACTAGCGCTTTCCTTGGAGCACCAGCACGGGATTTAAGGGTGCCAACCGGGTGCCGTCAGCCAGGGAAGCACCGCGCCAGGCCTGCACCTGGCCCACCCGCACCTTGAGCCCCGCCTGCTCCAGCAGCGGGCGCAACTCCGCCAGGGCTTCCAGGGTGGCCAAGGGAATCACCACCACCCCGGCGGGACGCAAACGCTCGAGCACCACCTGGAGAATCGCCCGCCGATCCGGGCCTCCCCCACCAATCACCACCCGATCGGGATCGGGTAGCTCAGCCAACGCCGCCGGGGCCCGTCCCTGGCAAATGGCCGCAGGGTGCACCCCCAGGCGTTCGGCATTGGCCCGGATCAGGTCACTGGAACCACCGCGGGCCTCCAGGGCGTAGAGCGCCAGCTCCGGCCGCAGCCGCAGCGCCTCCAGGCCAATCGAACCCACGCCGGCACCGATATCCCAAAGCACTCCCCGGGCCGGTAGCTCCAACTCCGCCAGCAGCTGGATCCGCACCTCGCGCTTGGTCATCAGGCCAGGGCGATCGGCGTGTTGCAGAAATAGGCCGTCCTCCAGGCCAAACAAGGGCAGCTGAGCGGGATCCGGGGGCGGTGGGGGGGCATCCGCCAGCAGCAACACCAGATGCAAGGGATCCAGATCCCAAGGCAGCGGATCGGTGGGAGCCAGCCGCTGCACCCGCTCAGCGGGATGGCCCAGCCGCTCACACACCCAAACGGCATAGGCGGCTTCCAGCCCCGAAGCCCGCAGGAGCTCGCGCACCTCGGCGGCCCCACCCCGGGCCGGGTCGGTGAGTACGGCCAAAGCCGGCGGTCGCTTCTGCAGCGCCTCCGCCAAGGGCTCAGGGTCACGGCCATGCAGGCTCACCCAACTGGCGTCCTGCCAGGGGCGGCCGACGCGGGCAAAGGCCAACTGCAACGAACTGGGAGCCGGATGAAAACGCAGTTGCTCCCTTGGGATGTGCTGCAACAGCAGCCGGCCGATGCCAAACCAGAGCGGATCACCGCTCGCCAGCACCACCACCGCCTGCTCCGGGCGGCAGCCCTGCAATGTCTCCAGACAGGCCTCGATCCGGTCGGTGGCCAGCAAGGGCGGCAAGGCTGCACCAAACAGCTCCCGCAGCGGGCCATGCAACCGCTGGGGCGCCGCCACCAGGCCGGCCTGCAGCAAGCGGTCCCGGTGGTCCGCAGGCAGGCTGGTCGGTGTGCCGGCGTCGGTGCCGATCACCTCGATCATCTCTCCATTCTGGTTGCAACACCGGGTGATCAAACCGGCCAACCGTTGATACCGTTTGGAAATCGTCTACAGATTGGCCGTCGATGCGCGCACCACTACCAGCGCTGGCAGGCGTCCTGCTCAGCCTGAGCCTGGGACTTCCCCATCCAGCCAAAGCCGAATCGGTGGTGAATCGGGTGACCCGCACCGGCCAGCTGAAGGTGCTGGTGATGAATGACGACCTGCCCTACTCCACCGCCCAGGGCAACGGCTACGCCGGCCTGGCCATGGAGTTTGCCCAGCAGATCCAACAGGAACTGGGGCAGGCCCTCGGGAAACCGGTGCAGCTCAAACCCATTCCAGCCAAGTCGGTGGAGCAGGGTTTGGACAGCATCGTGCTGGGCAAAGCCGATATCGCCTGCGGCGTGAGCTTCAGCTGGGGCGCCTCCTCGGTGGTCGACTACAGCCTGCCCTTCGCCCTCACGGGCGTCCGCCTGCTGACACCCCCCGGCAATGACGGCACCCCAGCGGCCCTGGCCGGTCAGCGCATTGGCGTGGTGAAGAACTCCCTGGCCGCCGCCACCCTGGCTGCGGCGGCACCGAAGGCCACCTTGGTGCCTTTGGAGAATCCCCAGGCGGCCCTCGGCGCACTGGCCAGCGGCCAGGTGAAATTTTTGGCTGGCGACAGCCTCTGGCTGATGGCCAACCGCAACACCGCCGCGACCAGCCCCAACCTGGTGCCGCCGGTTCCTTACAACCGCTCGGCCGTGGCCTGCATCGTGGCGGAAAACAATTCCGCCTTCCTCAATGTCAGCAACCTGGCCATCGCCCGGTTCCTGCAGGCCTACATCAATGGAGATCCCAAGGCCGTCAACCGCATCAACCGCTGGATCGGCCCTGGCAGCAGCCTCAACCTGAGTCAAGACGTGATCAAGGCCTACTTCACCAACGTGCTGCTCACCGCCGCCCTGGTGAGCCAATCCTGAGTTTGGTTTCCGCGAAGTACCCCTAGCCCCCATCCACAGCCCCCATCCACCGACGCACCATGGCTCCCCGTTCCCTGCTCCATCTGTTCGCCGCCATCGCCGCCGCCGCGGTGTTCACCGAAACGGCCCAGGCCGCGGTGTATCGCAGTCCCGATCTGCGCAATCCCCTGGAGGGTCGCATCCAGGCCCTGCGCGAAGGCAGCGGCGAATCCCTGTTGAACCCCCAAAGCAGCGAAGCGAGCAACGCCGGCAGCAATCCCCACGGCGACACCCAGATCAGCTGGTGGGCCAATGG
>CAYFKI010000202.1:0-3010 GCA_964343525.1 uncultured Cyanobium sp. | reverse complement strand
GGCTGGAGCGCTTCAGCCGGCCATCGTGACGAACTCTTCGGCCACGCTCGGGTGCAGGGCCATGGTGCGATCGAAGTCGGCCTTGGTGGCCCCCATGCCAATGGCGATGGCCGCCATTTGGATGATTTCGGCGCTGTGCTCACCCACCATCTGGCAGCCGAGCACCTGGCCGCTTGCCACCTCCACCACCAGCTTGAGCAGCACGGCCGGGCCGCGTTTGGGCAGGGCCTGGGCCATGGGGCGGAACTTGGCCCGGTGCACCTTGACGCCATCGGCGCCGCAACGGGCGATCGCCGCCTCTTCGCTCAGGCCCACGGTGGCCAGCTCGGGCTGGCTGAACACGGCCATCGCCACCAGGTCGTGGTTCACCTGGCGGGGTTTGTTGCCGTACACGCTGTCGGCAAAGGCGCGGCCTTCGTCGATGGCCACGGGGGTGAGGTTGATGCGGTCGGTCACATCACCCACGGCGTAGATGTGGGGCACGGCGGTGGCCTGGTTGGCATCCACCGCGAGGCGATGCCCTTCGGCTACCAGGCCGGCGGCCTCCAACTGCAGACCCTCGAGGAAGGGCTGGCGGCCGGTGGCGAGCAGCACCCCGCCGCAGCTGAGCGATTCGCTGCTGCCATCGGGCCCTGTAACAGCGACCTGCAGCGCACCCGGTTCACCGCCGATGGCTGTTGGGCTGGTGCCCGTGCGCACCTGGATGCCCTCAGCGACCATCGCCTCCTGCACGGTGAGGGCTGCTTCGCGATCGAAACCCCGCAGGATCTGCTCGCCCCGCACCAGCTGGATCACTTCCACCCCCAGGCCGTGGAGGATGCAGGCGAATTCACAGGCGATGAAGCCGGCGCCCACGATCACCACCCGCTCGGGGAGGGCTTCCAGTTCAAACATCGCATCGCTGATCCAGCCCAACTCGGCGCCGGGAATGGCGGGGCGCTGGGGCCGTCCGCCCACGGCGATCAGGATCCGCTCAGCGCTGTAATGCCGCTCGCCGTGCTCGGCGCTGCGCACCGCCAGGGTGTGGGCGTCGTGGAAGCGACCCCAGCCTTGGATCAGTTGCACCCCTGCCTTCTCAAGAAATCCGAGGTGGAGTTGGTTGAGCCGGTCCACCTCGGCGCGCACATGGCGCAGCAGGGTGCTGGGGTTGGGGCGATAGCCAGCGAGTTCCCAGCCGTAGCTGGCCGCATCGGCGAGCAGGTGGCGGTAGGCGGAGCCATACACCAGCAATTTTTTGGGCACGCAGCCGCGGATCACGCAGGTGCCGCCCACCCGGTCGCCCTCGATGATGCCCACCTTGGCGCCGTAGCTGGCGGCCCGTTTGGCGGCGGCCAGGCCACCGGAGCCTGCGCCCAGCACCAGCAGATCGAAGGAGTCGCTCATGGCGGGGAGTCGCTCATGGCAGCCATTCTCGCCGGGGCCGGGCCGGGACCGGTGCTGGCCCAGCCCATCAAAAAGCCCCCCAGGTGGGCTGGGGGGCAAGGGAATGGCTGGGTGCCGGATTAGATGGCGGCCTCGCCGGATTCGCCGGTGCGGATCCGAATCGCCTGCTCAACGGGGGTGACGAAGATCTTGCCGTCGCCGATTTCGCCCGTGCGGGCGGCTCCGGAGATGGCGTCGATCGCGGCCGTCACCTTGTCGTCGTTGACAACCAGCACAACCTTCGCTTTCGCAATGAAATCGACTTTGTACTCGTTGCCGCGGTAGATCTCCACCTGGCCCTTTTGTTGGCCGAAGCCACGGGCATCGGACACGGTCATGCCGATGATGCCGAGATCCACCAGAGCTGTTTTCACGGCATCCACTTTGGATGGCCGGATCATGGCGGTGATTTGTTTCATGGCCACCTCAGCTGTTCATGGGGTCGTAGGCCTCTTCGCCGTGGGCCACGTAGTCGAGACCGCGTTCTTCCTCGGATTGGGAAACACGCAGACCCACGGTGGCTTTCACGATCAGAAGAATGATCACGGTGCCGATCCCCACGAAGCCGTAGGTGAGCAGCACGGCCTTGAACTGGGCGGCCAGCATGCCCATGTTGCCCTGCTCCTCAAGAATCTTGGCGGAGAGGGGGAAGTAGTCGGCAGGCACCAGCTCTTTGACGGCCAGGAGGCCGGTGAGCAAGGCGCCGGTGGTGCCACCCACCCCGTGCACCATGAAGGTGTCGAGCGAGTCGTCGAACTTGATCGCCGCCTTGATTTGAACGGCGATGAAGCAGGCCACGGTGGTGAGCGCCCCGATCAGGATCGAGGAGCCGATCGACACGAAACCAGCGGCAGGGGTGATGCCCACCAGGCCAGCGACGGCACCGGTGGCGGCACCCACGGCGGTGGGTTTGCCGTCTTTGAACCACTCAATCAGGCACCAGGCCAGCATGGCTGCTGAGGCAGCGGTGGAGGTGGTGATGAAGGAGAAGCCGGCCCCTTTGGCCGCGAAGTAGCTGGCACCGTTGAAGCCGAACCAGCCGAACCACAGCAGGCCTGCACCCAGAAGGATGAAGGGCACGTTGTGGGGCGGACGCATGTTGTCGGGATAGGTGGTGCGGGGACCAACAATCGCGGCAGACACCAGGGCTGCCACACCGGAGGCGATGTGCACCACGGTGCCGCCTGCGAAGTCGATGGCGCCGATGGTGCCAAAGGGACCGATGTAGCCGCCGCCCCAGACCATGTGGGCCAGGGGGCAGTAGATGAAGATGCTCCAGAGGAGGCAGAACCAGAACCAGGCCTTGAAGTTGATCCGCTCCACCAGGGCGCCGGAGATCAGCGCCGGGGTGATGATCGCGAACATGCCCTGGAACAGGGCAAAGGAGCTGGCTGAGATCGAGAAGCCATCGGCCAGGGGAGCGTCGCCCAAGGGGCCGCCCACGCCGTTGAGCCACATGGCCTCAAGGCCACCGATGAAGGGGCTGTGGAAGCCCAGGCCGAAGGACAGGCTGTAGCCGATCACGACCCAGACCACCCCGATGAGCCCCATCAGGAAGAAGCTCATCATCATGGTGTTGAGCACGTTC
>CAYFKI010000201.1:0-3012 GCA_964343525.1 uncultured Cyanobium sp. | reverse complement strand
CCCGCAGCCATTCGTCCCAGCCCCAGCCGCAGTCCCAGTCCCAGCCAAGCCCCCAGCCGCACCCCCCGCACCAACCCAAACACCAGGCCCGGCCCAAACACCAACCCAAACCCAAACCAAGCTCGCGGCCGAGCCGATCGCCGAACCCGCGCTGCCCGCCATTCCCGTTGTCTCCGGTGCCAATGCCAATGCCAGTGGAAGTGCCAAGCCAGCGGAGCGTGTGCAGCCCCCTGCCGAGGATCCCGAGGATTGGAGCAGTGAACTAGCCCGGCTGGATCTGCAACTCCAGCGCCTTGGCTGGAGCCGGGAGCAGGAAGGGCTGTATCTGGAGCGGGCCTTTGGCCACCCCAGCCGAAACCGCCTCACCCACTACGGCGATCTGCTGGCCTACCTCACGATGCTCGAGAGCCTGGGCCCGGGAGCCGATCCGAGCACGGCCAGCGTTCCCCTGCGCCGCCGGGACCTCCTGGGCCAGTGCGATCAACTGCTCGGCCAACTCCAATGGGACGCCGCCACGGGCCGTGCGTTCCTTGAGCAGCATTTTTCGCTCACCAGCCGCCAGCAGCTCAGCGATCCCCAACTGCTGCAGTTCAACATGCTGCTGGAAGGGGAACTGATGGGGCTCTGAGCCTGCTCGGCTAGGCCAGCTCAGTTGCGAAGATCGGAGCCCCCAGAGATCTCAGCCCGCCATGCCCCTCTCCCCCCTGGTGCGCCAGCTGCAGCAGGTGCCCCTCACCGGGGAGGTGCTCGAGCGCAGCAAGCGGCCTGAGCGGCTCCGGCTGAGTGGAGCAAGCCGGGCAGCCAGGGCGCTGATCAGCAGTGCCCTGGCGGGGTTGGCCGAAGCGCCCCTTTTGGTGATCGTGCCCACCCTGGAGGAAGCGGGACGCTGGGCCTCCCTGCTGGAGCTGATGGGCTGGGCCAGCTGCCAGCTGTATCCCACCAGTGAGGGCTCGCCCTACGAACCCCTTGATCCCACCAGTGAGATCACCTGGGGGCAGCTACAGGTGCTCAGCGAATTGATGGATGGCAGCGGCGATGCCGCCACGGGCTTAACGCGGGTGATCGTGGCCACCGAGCGGGCCCTGCAACCCCACCTACCGCCGCCAGATGCGCTCGCGGCCGAGTGCTTCAGCCTGCGCAAGGGCGATCTGATCGACCTCGACGACCTGGCCGAGCGGCTCACCCGCCTCGGCTACGAACGCGTGGCCACCATCGAGCAGGAGGGCAGTTGGAGCCGCCGCGGCGACATTGTTGATGTGTTCCCGGTGAGTGCCGAATTGCCGGTACGCCTCGAACTCTTCGGCGATGAGCTGGAAAAACTGCGGGAATTTGACCCCGCCAGCCAGCGCTCGCTCGATGCCATTGGCGTGGTGCGCCTCACCCCCACCGGGTATGCCCCGTTGATTGCCGAGGCCCTGCGCCAGTCGATGCCCGATGGCCTTGACAGCCTGCTGGGTCCAGAGGCCACGGACCAATTGCTGGAAGGGGGCACGCCGGAAGGGATGCGGCGGTTGATGGGGTTGGCCTGGGAGCAGCCCGCTTCGCTGCTCGATTACCTGCCCGCGCACACCCTGATCGCCGTGGATGAACGGCGCCACTGCCTGGCCCACGGCCAGCAATGGCATGACCATGCCCAGGATCACGGCGCCGAGCTGGCAAGTGAGCATCCCCAGCTCGCCACCAACCTGCACCGCCAACCCCAGCTCGCCCTTGATCAGCTGGAGGCGTTCGGGGGCTTCGATCTCAGCGAACTGCACGAAACCGACAAACACGCCAACAGCCTCGATCTGGCCAGCCGCTCGGTGCCGGCCTACCCGAATGCCTTCGGCAAGCTGGCCGGCCTGGTGAAGGGGTTCGTGGCGGAGAAGGCCCGGGTGTGGCTGCTCTCGGCCCAACCCAGCCGCGCCGTGGCCCTGCTCGAGGAGCACGACTGCATTAGCCGCTTCGTCCCCAACCCAGCCGACATCCCGGCGATTGAGCGGTTGATCGAGCAGCAAACCCCGGTGGCCCTCAAAACCAAGGGCACCGCCGAACTGGAGGGGCTGCAACTGCCGGCCTGGAAGCTGGTGCTCATCACCGACCGGGAGTTTTTCGGCCAGCACGCTCTGGCCGCCACGGGCTATGTGCGGCGCCGGCGCAAGGCCGCCAGTCGCACGGTGGATCCGGGCAAGATGCAGCCCGGCGACTTCGTGGTGCACCGCAACCACGGCATCGGCCAGTTCCTGCGGCTGGAAAAACTGGCGATCAGCGGTGAATCCCGCGATTACCTGGTGGTGCAGTACGCCGATGGGCTGCTGCGGGTGGCCGCCGACCAACTGGGCAGTTTGGGGCGCTACCGCGCCACCAGCGAGGCCCCGCCGGAGCTCAACCGGATGGGGGGTACGGCCTGGACCAAAGCCAAGGAGCGGGCCCAGAAGGCGATCCGCAAGGTGGCGATGGACCTGGTCAAGCTCTATGCGGAGCGCCACCAAGCCCCCGGGTTTGCCTTTCCGCCGGATGGCCCCTGGCAAAACGAGCTGGAGGATTCCTTCCCCTACGAGCCCACCGCCGACCAACTCAAGGCCATCGGCGAGGTGAAGCGCGACATGGAGCGCCCCCAGCCGATGGACCGCCTGGTGTGTGGCGATGTGGGGTTTGGCAAAACCGAAGTGGCGATCCGCGCCATCTTCAAGGCCGTCACCGCTGGCAAACAGGTGGCGATGCTCGCCCCCACCACGGTGCTGGCGCAGCAACACTGGCGCACCCTGACGGAGCGGTTCGCGCCCTATCCGCTCAAGGTGGCGCTGCTCAACCGCTTCCGTACGGCTAGCGAGCGCAAAACCATCCTCGAAGGCCTCCAGGGCGGCAAGGTGGATGTGGTGGTGGGCACGCACCAACTGCTCAGCAAGGACACCCGCTTCCAGCAATTGGGGCTGTTGGTGGTGGATGAGGAGCAGCGCTTTGGCGTGAACCAAAAAGAAAAGATCAAGGCCCTGCGCAAGGACGTGGACGTGCTGACGCTGAGCGCCACGC
>CAYFKI010000200.1:0-3012 GCA_964343525.1 uncultured Cyanobium sp. | reverse complement strand
ACGAGGTGTTGGCCTGGCGGCAGCGGGTGGATCAAGCCCTGGAGCAGGGGCTGGCCTGGGCCGAAGCCGCGCCCCAGGAACCTGAGGCTGCCTCCTGGCTGGCCCTGTTGGAGCTGGGTCTGCAGCACGAACAACAGCACCAGGAGCTGTTGTTGATGGATGTGCTCGATGGCTTCAGCCGCAATCCCCTCGAGCCCGTCTACGGCAGCGCACCAGACACCAGCTACGAAGAGGCTTGGCTGCAGGTGCCAAGCCAATGGCTCCCCCATCCGGGCGGCCTGGTGGAGATCGGCCACGACCCCAAAAGCTCAGGCTTCCACTTCGACAACGAAGCCGCCAGCCACCGCCAATGGCTGGAGCCCTTTGTGATCGCCAGCCAATTGGTGAACAACGGCGATTACGCCGCCTTCATCGCCGACGGCGGCTACCGGCGCCCGGAGCTGTGGATGAGCGAGGGCTGGGCCCTGGTGCAGCAGCACGGCTGGCAGGCCCCCCGCTACTGGCGCGGCGATTGGGAATTCAGCCTGGCGGGCCGCCAACCACGCCAGCCCCAGGCCCCGGTGCGCCATCTGAGCTGGTTTGAAGCCGATGCCTACGCCCGTTGGGCCGGGGCCCGGCTGCCAACGGAAGCCGAATGGGAAGTGATGGCTGCCAGTGGTGAACCGGGTTTTCGCCAAGCCTTTGGGGTGCTGTGGCAGTGGACCTCCAGCCCCTACCGTCCCTACCCCGGCTTCCAATGCGCGGCGGGGGCCGTTGGGGAATACAACGGCAAGTTCATGAGCTCCCAGATGGTGCTCAAAGGCAGCTGCTTCCTCACCCCAGCGGGCCACGGCCGCACCACCTACCGCAACTTCTACCCACCAGCGAGCCGCTGGATGGCCTCCGGCCTGAGGCTGGCCCGGTAGATGGAGCCGCAGCTGATCGATCTGCATCCCGAACCGGCCGACATGGCGCGGCTGGTGCACCAGGGGATGGCGGCCCAGCCCAAGCAATTGCCGGCCTGGTTGCTGTACGACGCCGAGGGCTCCCGGCTGTTTGATGCCATTTGCCAGCAGCCCGAATACGGCCTCACCCGCACCGAAACAGCCCTGCTCGAAGCCAAGGCCCCCGAGATGGCGGCGGCCTTGGGCCCCGGGGTGCTGGTGGAATTCGGCGCAGGCAGTGCCCGCAAGGTGGGCCCCCTGCTGGCGGCCCTCCAACCGCCCGCCTACGTGCCCCTCGATATCAGTGGGGAGCACCTGGCAGCCGCCTGCCAAACCCTCCAGGCCCAATTCCCCGAGGTGCCCGTGCTTGGCATCTGCTGCGACTACAGCGCCCTCGACCACCTGCCAGCCCACCCCCTACTGGAGGGCCAACGGTTGCTGGGCTTCTATCCCGGCAGCTCCCTAGGCAACTTCACCCCCCACCAGGCCCAGGCGCTGCTTCGCCAATTCGGCCAACTGCTGGGCCCGGGCGCGCGGCTGTTGATCGGGATCGACCAACCCAAGGCCGTGGATCGGCTGGAGGCGGCCTACAACGACGCAGCCGGCCTATCGGCTGCCTTTGCCAAAAATCTGCTGGTGCGGCTCAACCGGGATCTGGGGGGCAGCTTTGATCCCAGCACCTTTCGCTACCAAGCCCACTGGCAACACGAGCACAGCCGCATCGCCATGGCCCTGATCAGCAAACAAGCCCAGAGCGTGCACCTGGGCGGCCGCCACTGGAGCTTCAGCGCGGGGGAAGCGCTGATCACCGAATACAGCGTCAAATACGACCCGCAGGCCTTCGCAGGCCTCGCCGCCGCGGCCGGTTGGCGCTGCGCCCAGCGCTGGAGCGATGCCCACAACGATCTATCGCTGCATCTGCTGGTGCGGGCAGACTCAGAAGCCAACACCCCCTAGGCAGCACCAGCATGGGCAGAGAAGAACAGCGGGCGGCCATGCGCCAGGTGCGCGAAGGCTTGATCGACAACCTCGAGGAGCTCTACCGCCAGGCCTTTGATCGCATCAGCGAACAGGATCTGGGCGAAGGCGCCATTGCCCGGCTCACCCAGCTGCTGCTGCGCTCGCGCGAAGCCGCGATCACCCCGCTGCAGGAAGAAATCGAAGCTCCCTTGATCACCCGGGCTCCGGAGCCGAAGGGCTGAGACCAAGGAGGTAGGAACTGTGGGCTTTTTGCTGAGCAAACTGATTCCTTTGGCCCTCTATCCCCTGGGGCTGGGGTTGTTGTTGCAGTTGGGTGGCCAATTCGGCCGGACTAGGCCTTGGGGACGCTGGCTTTCTGGAGGCGGTATCGCCCTGCTGTGGGTGTTTGCCATGCCCTACACCAGCCGCCAGTTGATCTGGGGGCTGGAGGAACGCAGCGCCGCCCTCACCCCGAAAACCATTCCCCAGGCCGATGCCGTGGTGGTGCTGGGCGGAGGGCTGCGGCCCAAACTGCCCCCCCGCCAAGCGGTGGAAGTCAGTGAAGCCGGCGACAGGCTGCTCACGGGCGTGCGCTTGATCCGTCAGGGCAAAGCCCCCCTATTGGTGGCCAGCGGGGCCCGGGTGAGCTTCACCGCAGCCGATCCGGCTCCGCCCGAAGCTTTCTGGGCCAGGGATTTAGCCCTTGAGCTAGGTCTCAAACCCCAGCAGATTCTTCTCAATCCAAGTTCACGCACCACGGCCGAAGAAGCCCAGGCCATTGGCCAACTGGGCCATCGCCGCGGCTGGAAACGCCTGCTGCTGGTGACCAGTGCGTTCCACATGCCCCGCTCGCTCGCCACCTTTCAAAAGCGCAGCGGCCTGGTGGTGATCCCCGTGGCCTGCGACTACCAACTTCCCAAGCGGGCCCTATTCGGCAAGCCCACCCTGGGCAGCATGCTCAAAGACCTGCTTCCCGACGCGGAATTTCTCTACCTGAGCACGGTGGCGCTCAAAGAGCACGTTGGGCTGCTGGCCTACCGGCTCAAGGGTTGGAGCTAGGGAATTATTTCTTCGGTGCGGGCGGCACCAGGCTCACCCCTTCCGGCGGCGGGGTGGGATCGGGGTCGGC
>CAYFKI010000199.1:0-3014 GCA_964343525.1 uncultured Cyanobium sp. | reverse complement strand
GCCCTTTCACGCCCGCCGGCGGACGCTGGGCGCCCTGCTCCCCCTGATCACCGCAGCCAGCCTGGGGGGTTTGGCTTGGAGCCTGACCGCCAGCCCGAGCCGCGCCCAAACCACCGAAGGCACCGTGATGGTCACCGCCGGTGCCAAGGGGGCGCAGATGTACTGCTTTATGCGCGCCAACGGCAACGGTCACCAGGTGAGCTGGGATGCGGCCTACGCCCTGATCAAACGGCAGAGCGACAACGTGTTCAAAACCTCGCCCGAACACGCATCGGTGATGATCGCTGAGGCCGTCGTGCAGAACCCTGGCAAATTCCCCGACTGCGGCCGTTACCTGGGTGATCTGTTTGTCAAACCTGAACCCAAACCCGAAACCAAGAGCGAAACCCCTGCCCCCACCACGGCAGCAGGCAGCCGCAGCGAGCGCCAAGGGCTCTAACCGACCGAGGGCCACGGCCGCCCTGGCAGCACTCGTAGCTGGCCTGGTGCTGGTGGGGTGCAGTGAGGAGCCCCTGCCGCAGGCGCCGATGCGCAGTGACGACTGCCTACGGGAGGTGAATCTCAACGACCTGGGCCAGCAGCTCAAGCGCTGCGACCAGGTGGTGGCTGCATTCCCCCGCAACCCCGCACCCCTCAACGACCGCTACCTGCTGCGCAGCCTGGCCGGGCCCGAGCAGGAGGCCGCCGCCTGTGCCGACATCCGCCGGGCGACGGCCCTGGCGCGTCAACTCCCACCTGGCCGGCTCGATCCCCAACTGCGCACGGACCTGGCCCTGCGGCTCGCGCTCTGCCAGAAACCCGTGCAACCGCCCCTGGAGCTCAAGCCCAAGGGCTGAGCGTCACCACTCCTGCATCAGCTCCCGCACCATGGCCGGCAAGCTGCGGCGTTGCAGCAGCCGCTCCCGGCGATGCAGCAAAAGGGCGATGCGCTCGGCCTTGCTGGCGATCAAGCCATCCACCAATTGGTCGGCCACCCCAAGCTGCAGCCAGTGGCTGGTGAGGGCGGCCCCCATGCCAATGCGGTGGCAACGATCCTCCGCCTGCTCCGCATCGCCAGGGGTCCAGGGCCGCTCCACCAGCACCACATGGCGGGCCCGATGCAGGGTGAAGCCAAGACCACCGGTGCCATAGGTGGCCACCAACAACGGGCTCTCACCCCGCTGAAACCGATCCACCGCGGACTGGCGCTCCGCCGGCTTCAGGGCGCCGGTGAGCAAGCAGGCCCCGGCCACCTGCTGGTGCAGCAGCTGGGCGGTGGCCACAAACGCCGTAAACACCACCACCGATTCCCCCTCGGCCAGCAGCCTGGCCACCAGGGAATGGGCGACTGGCAACTTGAACTCAGAGGCGATTTGACGCAGGGCTGTCAGCACCGCCAACACCTCCGCATCACGGCGCACCTGGCCCAGGGCAGCCCGGCGCCGGTAGTCGTCGACCTTGGCCTGGAGCCGGTGCTGAAACCCCTGGGCCTGGGCCTCCTTCAACGCCACGGGCAACAGCAACCGTTGCTTGGGGGGCAAATCCAAACAATCGGCCTTGGTGCGATGCAACAGCAGCGGCCGGGTCAGACGCTGCAGGTCGTCGAGATGGGAAGCCCCGCTCGCCTGCCAGATGCGGCGGCCGTTCTGCTCCCGCCAATGGCCCTGGCAAAACAGCTCCTCATAGGCCTTTTGATCGGCGGCCAGGGGGTGGCCGATGGCCGCCAACAGGGGAAACAGCTGGGCCGGACGGCCGTTTTTCATCGGCGTACCCGTGAGCAACCAGCTGGCCCGCAGGCGGGGGTGCCGCGCCAATTTGAGGAAAGCCTGGCTGCGGTGGGTGTGGCCGTTTTGGGCGTAATGGGCCTCATCAGCCACCAGCACCGTGCCAGCCGGAGGCAAGGCGGTGGGCAGCTTGGCCCAGCTATGCAGCTCCAAGGCCAGGCCCAGGGATGCCGCCTCCCGTTGCCAGTGGGCATGCAAACCCACGGGGGCAATCACCACAATCCGGCAATCGGCTAGGCGCACCAGGGCCCGGGCCGCCATCAACGCCGTGAGGGTTTTGCCCAACCCCATGGCATCGGCCAACACGGCCCCACGACGGGCCAAAAGCCAACGCACACCCACGCGCTGGTGGGCCAACAAACGCCGGCCATCCGGCAGGGTCTGATCCACCTCAGCCGCAGCCACCAAGGCGCGGTGGGGCGGCAACGGGGGCAAGGGCTGCTCCAACCAAGCCAACCACTCGGCCAGCTCGGGCTCCACGCTGAACCGGGCTCCCAACGCCGCCAACAGCGCCGGGGCGGCCTCGAAGGGGAATTGCCAACAGCGACGGCGTGTGAACCACTGCCCCCGGGGCCGGATCGCCCGCAACTGGGACTGGGTAACCGCATCAAACGGGCTGACGACTTCGATCTGACCGGTGGCGCCCAACCGCAGCAGGCAGCGCATTCGCGGAAGTGCAGTCTTCGACACATTGACACCCGGGTGACTAGCGGCAAACTTCCGCCAACCGAGTCGTGCTGATGCAGGCCAGGGATGCGGTTTTCCTCGAGGACCTCTGCCCCAAGCTCCGCGTCAGACGATGGCGACAGTCGCTCCACCGGTTCACCGACCAGTGCTGCGTCTACTGCGGTAACCGCTCCGAATCGATCGACCATGTGCACCCCCAGAGCCGCGGGGGGCTGAGCGTCACCGAAAATTGCGTGCCGGCCTGCCTGGCCTGCAACGGCCTGAAGGGCGACACCGAAGCCTTCAGCTGGTACCGGCGCCAAAGCTTTTACGACCCCCGTCGGGCCATGGCCATCCGGGCCTGGACCGAAGGGGACCTGCGCCTAGCCCTGCGCCTCCTGCAATGGGCCAACCCCAGGCCAACACCAGCGGTGGTGGAAGAGCCGGCGGATCACCAAACCCTGCAGGCATCCACGCCGTTGTGGCGCTGGCAGATGGCGGCCTGATCAGCCGGCCGCTCCGGAGCGGCCAGTCCAGCCACCAGCAACAACACCGCTGCCAGCAGGGCCGGGGCCGCCGACACCC
>CAYFKI010000198.1:0-3027 GCA_964343525.1 uncultured Cyanobium sp. | reverse complement strand
CCGATGTGGAGGCGGTGGTGCTCGATGAGTGCCACTACATGAACGACTCCCAGCGGGGCACCGTGTGGGAGGAATCGATCATTCACTGTCCGCCACCGGTGCAGTTGGTGGCCCTGTCAGCCACGGTGGCCAACGCCGGCCAACTCACCGATTGGATCGAACGGGTGCATGGTCCCACCCAGTTAGTGCTGAGCGATTACCGGCCGGTGCCCCTTGATTTCAGCTTCTGCAGTGCCAAGGGATTGCACCCCCTGCTCAATGCTGAAGGCACCGGGCTCCATCCCAACTGCAAGGTGTGGCGCGCACCGAAGGGCAGCCACCGCAAGGGACCTAAATCACCCAAGCCGCCCCAGCCCGAGGCCCCCCCGATTGGGTTTGTGGTGGCCCAGATGGCCGAGCGCGACATGCTGCCCGCCATTTACTTCATCTTTAGCCGCCGCGGCTGCGACAAGGGGGTGCGTGAACTGGGTAAGGCCTGCCTGGTGAACCCCCAGGAGCAGGCCCGTATTCAGGCGCGCCTGGATGCCTTCATCGCCGCCACGCCCGAGGCCGTGCGGGATGGGGGCCATGCTGATGCGCTGCTGCGCGGGATTGCGGCCCACCACGCCGGGGTGTTGCCGGCCTGGAAGGAGCTGATTGAAGAGCTGTTCCAGCAGGGGCTGATCAAGGTGGTCTTCGCCACCGAAACCCTGGCGGCTGGGATCAACATGCCGGCCCGCACCACGGTGATTTCGGCCCTCTCCAAACGCACCGAACGGGGACACCGCCCCTTGATGGGCAGTGAATTTCTGCAGATGGCCGGCCGGGCGGGCCGCCGCGGTTTGGATTCCCAGGGCTATGTGGTGACGGTGCAAAGCCGCTTTGAGGGGGTGCGTGAGGCGGGCCAGCTCGCCACCAGCCCAGCCGATCCGCTGGTGAGCCAATTCACCCCCAGCTACGGCATGGTTCTCAACCTGCTGCAGCGCTACGACCTGGCCAAGGCCAAGGAATTGGTGGAGCGCAGCTTTGGCCGCTACCTGGCCACCCTCGACCTGGCCGAAGACGAGGCCCGGATCGGCGAGTTGATGGCCCAGTTGGAGCGCCTGGAGGATGGCTCCGGTGATGTGCCCTGGGAAGACTTCGAAGACTATGAAAAGCAGCGGGGGCGGCTGCGGGAAGAGCGGCGCATCCTGCGGATCCTCCAGCAACAGGCCGAGGAAACCCTGGCCCATGAGCTCACTCTGGCCCTGCAATTCGCCAGCGAGGGCACCCTGGTGAGCCTCAAGGCGCCCCAGCTCAGGGGGCGGGTGACGCCGGCTGTGATTGTGGAGAAGGTGCAGGGATCGGGCCAGTTCCCTCTGCTCCTTTGCCTCACCGACGACAACGTTTGGGTGCTGCTGCCCTGCAATGCGGTGGTGAGTTTGCATGCCGAGCTCAGCTGCCTGCAGGTGGGCCAGGTGGAGGCTCCCCTGCTGCGCCATAGCGGCGAATTGCGCCATGGCGACCAGGCCAGCGGCGGCTTGGCTTTGGCGGTGGGGCACATGGCCAGCCGCCATGACATGCACACCCCCCAATACGACCTGGCCGGCGAAGTGCGCGCCCAGGCCGAATTGGTGCAGCAGCTTGACCACGACCTGGAGTTGCATCCGGCCCACCGCTGGGGGGATCGCAAGCAACTCAAAAAACACCGCCGCCGGATGGAGGAACTCCACGTTGAAATCGAGGAGCGGCAGCGGTTCTTGCATTTCCGCTCCAACCGCCACTGGGAGACGTTCCTCGCCCTGATCGACATCCTGCGCTTCTTCGGTGCCCTCGACGGCGATGAGGGGCTGGATCCCACCGAGGTGGGGCGCACGGTGGCGGCCCTGCGCGGCGACAACGAGCTCTGGTTGGGCCTGGCCTTGATGAGTGGCCATCTTGATGAGCTGGATCCAGCCCAGTTGGCGGCGGTGTTTGAGGCGATCTCCACCGAGGTGAACCGCCCCGATCTCTGGTGCGGCTACCCGCCGCCGCCCCAGGCGGAGGAGGCCCTGCATGATTTGCGTGGCCTGCGCCGGGAGCTGGAGCGCCAGCAGGAGCGGGCCAAGGTGGTGGTGCCGATCTGGTGGGAGCCCGAGCTCACCGGGCTCGTGCATGCCTGGGCCAAGGGCACCAGCTGGAGCGATGTGATCGCCAACACCTCCCTTGATGAGGGCGATGTGGTGCGCCTGCTGCGCCGCACGGTGGATTTGTTGGCCCAGGTGCCCTACTGCGAGGCCATCAGCGAGCAGCTGCGCACCAATGCCCGCGCCGCCCTCAAGGCCATTAACCGCTTCCCGGTGTGTGAGATCGAGGATCTGCTGGCTGGTGCCCAACTCGATCCAGCCACCGCCCGCCCCGTGGATCCCCGCCTAACGGCCCATGATCCCTAGCGCGTAGGGCGCAGCACCAAGGCGATGACTACCAGCAGCATGGTGGTGCTCACGCCGGTGAAGATCCAGTCGGCGTAAGGGGTCCAGAAGGCGGCCAGGGTCAAAGTCTCAGTGAGGGTCACATTCCCAGCGAGGGTCAAATCCCCAGCCGCTGCCAAATCACCCCCAGGTTTTCCTGGTGCACATCGGTGGCGAAGCAGTCGGCGAGAGCGTCTGGGCTCAAGCGACCCGTGACATCTGCATCGGCTTCGAGGTTGGCGCGGAAGTTGCCACCCTCGGTGTTCCAGGCGGTGTGGGCGTTGCGTTGCACGATCCGGTAGGCCTCTTCCCGGGCCAGGCCCGTGCCCACCAGCGCCAGCAGCACCCGCTGGCTAAACACCACCCCGCCATAGAGGTTCATGTTGCGGCTCATGTTGGTGGGGTAGACCCCCAGCCCCCGAACCACGTCGGTCATTTCCCGCAGCATGAAGTGCAGCGTCACCGAGCAGTCGGGCAGCATCATGCGCTCCACCGAGCTGTGGCTGATGTCGCGTTCGTGCCAGAGGGCGCAGTTCTCGAGCGCCGCCACCACGTAGCTGCGCAGCACCCGGGCCAGGCCGCTGATCCGCTCCGAGCGAATCGGGTTGCGCTTGTGGGG